>NZ_JAIVFR010001087.1 GCF_020829685.1 Nostoc sp. CHAB 5715
GAAGAATTAGCACTCGAATTCAGCGAAATAGACAAAGCCTTTCATCAGTTACAAATTCGCTATCAGTCACTTGTAAATACCCGAAAATTCTTTAACCAGCAATAAAAAAGGAAGTAAATAAAATTGCCAACATGACTTGTGTAGAGACGCGATGGATTGCGTCTCTACTTTAAAAAATTGCAGTCTGGGCAGTGCCTGCCCACGATCAACATCAACAAACTCAAGCCTTAACCGCTATTTCTTTGTATGTTGCTAAAGCCTGTGCCACACAATGATCCATGTTGAGATACTTGTATGTAGCTAGCCGTCCCACAAAATGCACACCTGATGTTGACTCAGCCAGGGCTTTGTATTGTTTGTAAATTTCCTGATTTTCAGGACGTGGTACTGGATAATAGGGGTCGCCCTCTGCCTTGGGAAACTCGTAAACAATACTAGTTTTGGAGTGTTCCTGTCCAGTCAGATACTTAAATTCGGTAATCCGGGTATACAGTTGTTCGTTGGGATAGTTAATTACTGGCGCTGACTGAAACACAGGGGTGTGATGCGTCTCATGTTTGAAATCTAATGAGCGATAGGGTAGTTTACCGTAGCGACAATCAAAAAACTCATCAACTGGCCCAGTGTAAACCATCTCACGGCAAGGTATAGCCTTCTCGATTTCGCGGTAATCGGTGTTGAGCATTACCTTAATGTTCGGATGATTTAACATATTCTCAAACATCCGGGTAAAGCCGTGCAGTGGCATTGCTTGGTAACTATCTGTGAAATATCGGCTGTCGCGGTTGGTACGGGTGGGAATTCGGGCAATTACTGTTTTGTCAAGTTCTGAAGGATCTAGTCCCCATTGTTTGCGAGTGTAGTTTTTGAAGAACTTTTCGTAAAGTTCCTGACCAACTTTACTAATCACTACATCTTCAGAGGTACGGATGTGTTCTCTCGGTTCTGCAACTGACTGGAAAAACTCTTCTGCTTGGAATGAATTGAGGTTCATTCCATAGAGTTTGTTGATCGTGTCAAGGTTAATGGGAATGGGAACAAGTTGTCCATCTACACTGGCTAGAACGTGATGCTCGTAAGAACGCCAGGGAGTGAACTGGGAGAGATAGTCAAATACTTCGCGGGAACTGGTATGAAAGATGTGGGGGCCATATTTATGTACGAGAATTCCGTGGTCGTCGTAATGGTCGTAAGCATTGCCGCCGATGTGGTTGCGCTTGTCTACAACTAATACTTTTTTACCGGAATTTCTCGCCAAGCGTTCAGCAATAACGCTACCAGAGAAACCTGCACCAACAACTAAGTAATCAAATATAAAGTCTCTGGTAATGATGCTTGGTGCTTCTGGGATATCTGTTGAGATGGGAGATTTCCCATTTTTACCATTAATTGTGGTATTTTGTGTAGTTGCGATCGCAGATTCTATCAACTGCATCATCGATCCCCAAGTCCAATCCCAAGAAATCTGCTCTAAGAAAGCATCTACCCGACTCAACCATCCTGATGCTGGGGTATCTTCTTGCAATGCCTGTTCTGCGGCGACGACAAACTCTTCAGCAGTGTCTGCAATTCGTACTAGCTTCAAGTCTCCATAAGGACGCACCACATCCCGAATCGAGGTAGAGACTACAGGTTTACCTGCGGCTAAATACTCTGGTGTTTTAGTCGGGCTAATAAAACGTGTTGACTCGTTTCGCGCAAACGGCAATATTGCCAAATCCCAACCCGCCAGATATGCAGGTAAGTCTTTATAGTCTTTACTACCGAGATAATGAATATTTTCATACTGTGGCAGAACTGCTGGGTCAATTTTCACAACTGGCCCAATTAAGACTAAATGCCAATCAGGACGAGCCTCGGCAATTCCAGCTAGTAATTCAATATCCATTCGCTCATCAATTACACCAAAGAAGCCAAGGCGCGGATGAGGAATATTTGCTTGGTCTGCTGGTTCTTCTTTAAGGGTTCTTCCTTGTCCAAAGTGGGCTACATCTACACTACTGGGAAATGCATAAACGTTTGGATGCTGGTTTACTTTACTTTCGTAAAGGCTTTGCCCACCTGTAAATACTAGGTTTGCCCGACGAAATAGTTCTGCTTCGTAGTTCTTTAAAGTAGGTGATGCTCCTTTAAAGGCAGACAATTCATCCATGCAATCGTAGATAACAGCTTCAGGTTCTAAATGGCTAGCCCATGCGATCGCCATTGGTGTATAGTACCAACAAATGTATTTAGAGATATTATGTTCTGCAAATAACCCATCGAGCAGTACTTTTAGATCCGCGTTTACTGCTTATTTACTCAGACCTTCTGGTAGATGTAGCCCACTTT
>NZ_JAIVFR010001088.1 GCF_020829685.1 Nostoc sp. CHAB 5715
TCAATGTAAATGGTGGAGGATTGCTTGCTTTTGGTGGGCGAGTTGAGTTAGGTGGGTTAGCAGGCGCGGGAACAGTTGGGTTGAATGGGGATGGTAATAATCTGAGCTTGAGTTTTCCCGATAGTGTAGAAAGAAGTAATGTTTCCCTTAGTAATAGCGCTGGAGTAAATGTAATAGCTGGTGATGGTGGAAGTATCGCGGTTAATGCCCGGAATTTAGAGATGACAGGAGAGAGTTTCCTGTTTGCAGGAATAGATAGTGGACTAGGTTCTAGTAATAGTAAGGCGGGAAATATTGAGGTTAATGCAACTGGAGCAATTAATCTTGACAATGGGAGTCTAATTACCAGTCAGGTGTTACCAGAAGCAAATGGCCAGGGAGGCGATGTCAATATCAGTGCTAGTACGTTGCAAGTTGAGGGTGGGGCACGGATTTTTTCTTATACTTCTGGCTCAGGGAATGCTGGCGTGCTGTTAGTAAGCCGTTATAAATCGTTGCTTTCGGTTGAGGCGCTATTGGCTGCGAAAGGGCGTGTGGGCGATCGCTTGATTGGAATTGTAATCAATGATATCCCTGTCACTCAACTAGAAGCAGTTGATACTCTCTTGCGCCCGTTTTTGGAACAGCAGGGAATTCCAGTACTAGCAATGCTGCCTAATAGCGATTTGCTCCGCAGTGTTAGTGTTGGCGAACTAGTCAAACAGTTAAAGGCTGATGTTCTCTGTCGCAACGATCGCATGGATTTGTTGGTGGAAAGTTTAGCAATTGGAGCGATGAATGTCAACTCCGCTGTGAAATATTTCCGCAAACGCCGGAATATGGCAGTGGTGACAGGAGGCGATCGCGTAGAAATTCAGCAAGCGGCTTTGGAAACTTCTACCCAATGTTTAATTCTCACCGGGCAACTACCACCCCCACCGTTCATTCTCAGTCGCGCTGAAGACCTAGAAATCCCCATTTTGTCTGTTGACTTAGATACCCTCACCACTGTAGAAATTGTTGACCGCACTTTTGGTCAAGTCCGTGTCCACGAGCCGATTAAGGTTCAGTATATTCGCAAGTTGATGTCCGAGCATTTTGACATTGACCGCTTGTTATCTAAATTAGATTTAACTCCCGCAGCGGCATTGTCTTAGATTTATCAACTCAAACTATTAAGAGGATCAATGCTCAGTTATCAGTTAGGAGGCTGTATAGCTGGTGAGGGTACAGCTGGCTCGCCGTCACCTCCCAGGCGACGGCGTGCTGTTTCCTTCCGCCCCATAGCTGGTACGTGCTTAGTTGCAGCAGCTAATCCAAAGACAGGCATATTCCCATAAATTGCCTCATATCTTCCCGGTTCTATTAAATAAGTTTCGTGCCAAATACCAACACTGCCATCAGCACCAATATTTTGATTAAACCTTTGCCAAGCTTTTAGATGTACATCGGCTGGATTTCTGGCAAAACGCTCCAAATCCTCAAACGATCGCCAGTATTGAATCATATCAAATCCGGTTAAATGCACATAGTAAAGCTGTTGTTTGTTTGTGGCCACCAATGGTAGCAAGTTAGACTACGAATTAGATCGCGGGCATCACATAAAACTTTGCAACGTTGAAATAAGACTTCCTCTAACTCATCTAAGGAATCAAAGGACTGGTTGGCGTAGGCGTAGCCCGCCGTAGGCATCGCTTCATTAGTGATTGGCCACAGTCGTTGAGCACCTTTGTTGCTCAGGAGAATGTGAAGGCATCAATAGAATGTGAATGCCTTCTGGGACTTCTAGGAAAGTGACTAGTGTGCCATCCGGCTTGATCCATCGTAAGAACAATCAGATGAGTGTTTGCCGACCTGAAAATGTTTGGCGAAGTCCGCTAAAACAAGATTAAATATGTCAGTCCGCACGTAAGGCAGAATCCACGCCTTAGTATCACCCGATTCGGGATGTACAAAACCGTACAGCCATAACCACTCTCTACGCCAATAAAAGCTGTTGTTTTCCCCATAGCCAGCAGCCAAATGGTCTGGTAATGAGTGCGTGCGATCGCATCTCTTGATTGACGGTAACGATTTTCTAATTCGTCAATACTTAGGTGAGGCTCTAGGGCAATGCGTCTTGGCATATACTTCGCAACTAAATACGCTCACAGAATTATACTATGTGTAATCATCCGGATTTGATATAACGCTCTTCCATCACTCTCAGAAAACAATAATCCAAGCGGGAAACTGAAACTATTACTCAATCAAGGTTTGAAGCTTTATTTTCTAATAGAAATTCAAAAATGTTGCTAAAACCTGAAAATCGAAGTCTCATAAGCCTTGCAGCGATTGCTTTCTCCAAGA
>NZ_JAIVFR010000108.1 GCF_020829685.1 Nostoc sp. CHAB 5715
ATGCCCAATGCCCAATGCCCAATGCCCAATGCCCAATGCCCAATGCCCAATGCCCAATGCCCAATGCCCAATGCCCAATGCCCAATGCCCAATGCCCAATGCCCAATGCCCAATGCCCTAAACCGGCACTTCTATCCGCATTGCCCGTGCTAACTCTGCTGCCACCTCTGGACGGGAAAATTCTGGTGGGGGTAACTCACCGCGCCGCAGCATTTCTCGGACTTTTGTTCCCGATAGATGGATGCGTTCTTCTGGTTTGCTGGGACTAGTTTTAGATGTTGCCATCTGCTTAGTGCGCGTGCAGTAGAAAGCGTGTTCAAATTTCATCGGCACAATCCCCAATTCACTTGGCGCAAATTCATCAAAGATGTATTGAGCATCGTAAGTGCCATAATAGTCACTAACGCCAGCATGATCCCGTCCGACGATAAAGTGAGTACAGCCGTAGTTTTTACGGACTAAAGCATGGAATATGGCCTCACGAGGCCCAGCATAACGCATTGCGGCTGGATTTATTGCCAAAATTACCCGGTTTAAGGGGTAGTAGTGTTCCAGCAAAATTTCATAGCAGCGCATCCGCACATCTGCGGCGATATCGTCTTCTTTTGTCGCCCCGACTAATGGGTGCAAAAATAGACCATCAACGATTTCTAAAGCGCACTTTTGAATATATTCATGGGCGCGGTGGATGGGGTTGCGAGTTTGAAAGCCAACGATGGTTTTCCAACCCTTGTCTCTAAATAGTTGCCGTGAGGCAGCTGGATCAATTTGATAAGTGGGAAACTGGGGATGAGGTTCGCGTTGCAACAACCAAATATCACCCGCCAGATGTACATTACCTTGGTTATAAAGTACCTGCACGCCGGGATGTTTGACATCATCAGTGCGATAGACATTTATTGCTTCGCGGATTTTGTCGTAGTTATATTTTTGCGTCAGTTGCAAAACTCCAATAAATTCGCCTCTGGAGTTATCCAGACGGATTAAGCCGCCTTCTGGCAACGGGGAAGCTACTTCTTCGCTTACTGATAGTGTAATCGGTATTGACCACACAAGACCGTTGGCTAATCGCATTTCTGTAACAGTGCGATCGTAGTCTTCTTGGTTCATAAAACCCGTGAGTGGACTAAAAGCACCGATCGCAATCATTTCTACATCAGAAACGGCGCGATCGTCTAGTTGCACTCGCGGCAAAAAGTCAGCTTTTGAGAGAAACTCTGCTCTTTGTTCTGGTGTGGCGATACGGTTAACCAACTGTCCACCGTGCGGGGCTATAGCATCTGGATTGTGACTCAACGTAATCCCCTCTTTGTATTATTTGTATTAACTGTTATTGTTTCAGATTATGTACTAACTTATCAAATGCTGGTACTGAGAAAAAATAGTTTAGGGAATGGAGGAAAATTTTTGCAACTAGCCTTGAAGCGATCTGATTAGGTTACGCTAAAGCTAATCCAGCTTCAAGTTTCAGAATAGTTCCTTTATAAGGAAAATGCTTATGACTGCTGTATCCCCCGTTGTTAAACCTGTTAGCCAAATGCGGCTAGCGCCTGGTAGTACAGTGAATATCGAGGATATGAGTTGGGAGGAATTTGAGTCTATTTTGCAAGAACTGGGGGAAAAGCGATCGCTACGAGTTGCTTACAGCAAGTCTACGTTAGAAATTATGGTTCCTCTACCCGAACACGAAAAATCAAAGGACTTAATTTCGGATATTGTCAAAATCTTGCTGAAGATCGCAGGGAAAAGTTATGAACCCTTCGGTTCAACCACCTTTAAGCGGGAAAATATAGCGGGGGTAGAACCAGATGCTTGCTTCTACATCCAAAATTACCAAAGAATGATTGGTCGTCGCAAACTGGAACCAAACGATCCGCCTCCTGATTTGGCAATTGAAACAGATGTGACATCAAAAACAACTCTTGATGCTTACGAAGCGATCGCTGTTCCAGAACTATGGATTTACGATAGTAAAAAGCTGAGGATTTATTTACTCAGGGATGGACATTACATCGAATCTGATAACAGTCCTAACTTTCCAAATATCTCTCTACCTCAAATCGTTGCCGCTACAGTTGAACGCGCTTGGCAAGTAGGAATCGTACAAGCTTTGAAAGAGTTTGAAGGGGCATTAGATAGAAGTAGTTTTTGATAGAGAGTACGTAGATTTAGTTCGCCGCAGGTATCGCTTTTGCTCATTGAGCCTGCTATGGCAATAAATGGCATAAATTGCCATAAAATAATATTATCAAGAAAAAATTAGGGAAGTAGTGCCAGTGAAAAGTATAAATATATCTCTCCCTGATGTGATGCGGACTTATATAGCAATACGGTTGGGTTAAGGCTAAAACTATGTTACAAAGTCAATTTTTTTAACGAACCGCCAAGACGCCAAGGACGCAGAGAGAAGGAAGAAATGCTTAACTGAACTGTATTGACTTATATAGAAGAGAAAGTGGCAACTAGTGGTTACAGCAGCGTCAGTGAATATTTCCGTGAGTTAGTGCGCCAAGACCAAAAGCGTCAAGCGGCTGAACGTTTGTCAGCGATGCTTTTAGAAGGTCTAAATTCTGGGAATGCAACTGAGATGACTCCTGACGATTGGGAAGATATACGCCAAGCTATACGGGAAAGAATCGCCAAGCATAAAGGGTCAAACCAAGGTTAATCAGTAATGATTTTAGTCACTTTGAAACTGCAAATATTCCAAAAGTAGTAACCGCAAGTAATCTAACGTTCTAATATAACTCTTTATCTGTTCATAATTGCCATTACTGCCAAAATAAAAACTCGCAATCTGAGGTATATTTAAAACTCGCATAGCTTGTAATTGCTCAATTGCCTGGTCTTGATTGACAATTTGACCTGTGCTTTGAATTTGACTTGCATACCCTCTGAGATTTACTGTTAAAAGTTCAAGTTCTTCTAAAAGTGAAAACTCTTCATCTTCTGCTGGAAACTGAATAGAAATTTCTTGTCGTTCGCCGCGTGTATTTTGATAAGTATTAGTCAACTGTGCTAATAATTGAATAATATTTTTCTTAATCAATTCTTGCTGATTTAAAATTGCTTTAGTCATTATTGACTCCATAAGTAACTATCTTTTCAGTACCATATTGGTCAGGTCTGACAATCAGATATTCATTGCCTTTACGGTATACAGCTGAACTATCTCCACGATATCCAGTTTTCGGAACTCTAATCGCTCCTTTTTTATTAAAGTTATGAGCTTTGCGTAGATACTTTAATGGATCAATTCCTTTTCTATTAGCATGGTCTAAGATACTTTGGGCAACACTGCTATAGGTCGCAGCATCCCACTCACTGATGTATTGTTGAATCTCTCTCGTCTCTGTAGAAGTATAGCCTTCTAATAGCTGTATCAAAAACTGGTCAGAGATAGGTTCTTCCGGCATATATCCCATTTAAAAATAAAAATACCCCTCCTTACAAGCGCTACGGTGTACACACAAGTCTGAAGTTGTGTTCAAGAATCTGGGTTTTACTCCACCCTAACCACTGCTTGAATTCAATGAACGATACCTCAAATTCAATAAACGACCACCCGAATTCAATAAACGACCACCCGAATTCAATAAATGACCACCCGAATTCAATAAACGACCACCCGAAATCAATAAACGACCACCCGAATTCAATAAATGACCACCTGAATTCAATAAATGACCACCCGAATTCAATAAATGACCACCCGAATTCAATATATTTATTGCATAAATTCTCAAAACCTCACCTGAAACCTGATTTACTAAGGTTTCAGGTGAGGTTTTACCCCACCCTAACCATCACTGCGATTAAGTAGGTAATCTTTGGGATTTAAGAAGAAATTCGACTTGTGTGTACACGGTAGCCTTACAAGCGAGGAAGGGTAGTTTTGCTTTATCCCAAAATAGGGTAAGAGTTCTTATTAACTAAATTGTTCAATAATTCCGCCACCTAACACTTTTTCCCCGTCGTACCACACCGCCGCTTGTCCGGGGGTAATGCTGAATTGGGGTTCATCAAACACCAAACGCACACGGGAGTTTTCCAACGGAATCACCGTCACTGGTGTAGGCGTTGAACGATAGCGAATTTGCACTTCGGTATGAATTGGGGTGGATGGTTCAGCAATGGAAACCCAATTTACCCGTCCTACATTGCATTCTGGCTGAGTTATCTTAGTGCGATCGCCTACTACTACTTTATTATTTTTCGCATCTAATTCAATCACATACAACGGTTCGGCAGCAGCAATCCCCAAGCCTTTGCGCTGACCAATGGTGTAGTGATGGACACCATCATGCTGTCCCAAAATTTTGCCTGTAACATCGACAATATCGCCTGTTTTGGGAGCTAAATATTTATCCAAAAATGCCCGCATGGAACCGTTAGTTTCCACTAAGCATAAGTCTTGACTTTCTGGCTTGTCAGCAGTTTTCAGTCCGTATTCAGTTGCAATGCGGCGGGTGTCAGTTTTTTCTAGTTCGCCCAGAGGAAATATCGTTGCTGCAAGTAAATCTTGAGACAAATCATAGAGGAAGTATGACTGGTCTTTGTTGCGGTCAACGGCCCTTAATAATTGGTAACGTCCAGTTGCTTCGTTATGGCTAATTCGGGCATAATGACCAGTGGCGATGCGATCGCACCCCAATTCTTCACGAGCATACTGCACCATTGGCCCAAACTTCACCGTTTTATTACACTGAGAGCAAGGCAAAGGCGTGATCCCAGCACTATAACCACTTACCAGGTAATCGACAATATGCGTCTGAAAGACATCTCGAATATCCACAACCTGATGGGGAACGCCCAGTTGTTCACAGAGTTCAGCCGCGTCGATCATACCTTCAGAGCAACATTGACCTTTGCCTTTCATTAGCCAAAGAGTCAAACCAATCACTTCATAGCCCTGATGGTGCAGTATAGCTGCTGCGGTGGAACTGTCAACGCCACCAGAAAGACCAACGACGACTTTTTTCATACATTGCACGACACGATAGCTGCGTGGTTGTCCAATTGTAGCACACACTCTTTCATTGCCTTGCTAGCAAAGCACTTCAGTTTCTGAAGAAGTAAATAGAGATTAGACCTCTTGCATAAATCAAAAATAAAGAACCCCACCCCGCATTTGAGTAAAGTAAACGCTCCCCTCCCCGCAAGCCTACCGTGTACACACAAGTCTTTTAGAGTGGCTCCACAGACTTTTTTTTAATCCCCCCAACTTCTCTTAAAAAACGAAGCTGTTTCATTCCCTCAAAGGCTCAAAAAAGACTTGGTTGTGAACGAAAAGACTTGTGTTGTGAACGAAAAGACTTGTGTTGTGAACAAAAAGACTTGTGTTGTGAACGAAAGTACTTGTGTTGTGAACGAAAGTACTTGTGTTGTGAACGAATGGACTTGTGTTCTGAACGAAAGTACTTGTGTTCTGAACGAATGAACTTGTGTTCTGAACGAATGGACTTGTGTTCTGAACGAATGGACTTGTGTGTACACAGTAGCCCCGCAAGCGGGGAGGGGTTCGAGGTGGGGTTTGCAAGAGGTCTATTGTTTTTCACTCCGTCATCATCGAAGAGAACTGAGAAACCATTCTTCCCCTGCTCCCCCATCAGCCTTATCTAAGATTAATTACAGATGTATTTTTTGCCACGCAGATGAGCTAATTTTACCTTAACGCTATATAGTTGCTACAACGGTGAACTAATTAGTTCTTGGTGGAAATTGCCTAAAAATACTTTGACTACTTTTTAAAGTACTATGTCGAGAGGAATACCAAGTAAATTTATCCCATTTCAGATGCTGCGTCGAAGTTCTAAGGGTTGGAAGCCCACTAAAAAATTTCTCCCCTTGTTAATGGGAGGATGGTTACTGCTGATTCCCAACAACAACGTGCTACTAGCTCAAGGAGCCGATGAAATTTTACCGCCACCGCCAATTCCCTTTGGTCAACAGCCATCACCACAGTTACAACCGGCGGAACCATTACAGGACAATCAGTTTGGGCAGGATTTTCAGCCCTCCCAACCAGTACAAAACAATCAATTTGAGCCGAACTTTCAGCCCTCTCAACCTCCACAGTTTAGTCAATATAACCAGAACTTTGAGCGCTACTTAGTTTACGTAGATGGTAGTGATTTCCAGACGCTACAAGCAATCCGTCAGATTGAACCCAGTGCTTACATTCGCCAATACCAAGGCCGGAATGTAATTCAATCAGGTGTTTTTAACAGAGTATCTAACGCCCAACAACGGGTGAATGAGTTACAGTCACGAGGTATATATAACGCCCGAATTATTAGCTTCGCTAACGGACAGGAAATATATGTAGGCAATGGAAACTTTGGAGGCGATCGCAATAATATAAATCCTCCCAAGCAAGCCTCTAGATATTATGTCGTTATTCCGACCACTCAAGAACAATTACCTGCGATCGCAGAACAAATTAGGCAGAATCTAACCCGATTTAGCCAAGATTTAGGACGATCTGGCGGAGTCCTCGAAAGGACGCAACCACGAGGTCCACACGTAGCAGTAGGGCCTTTCTCTGATCGATTCCAAGCTGGGGAATGGAATAAATATCTGCGAAATATAGGATACAAAAATGCCAGGGTTTACTACGGCAAATAAATAAGTTAGGAGTTGGGAGTTGGGAGTAGAGACGCGATTAATCGCGTCTGTACAGGAGTTAGGAGTGAGATGACATCCCTAGTAGATTAATTGGCGTTGCTGATTCCATCTATGAAAATGATTTTGCATAATACCAAAATCCTTGTAGAGACGTAGCAGTGCTACGTCTCTACATCCAGATTCATATTTCAATTCAGCAACGCCGATTAATTTTATCTAGATTGAGTATTGCGATCGCAAATGATGAACCCGTGTTTGGCGAGATAATTCTGGATGTATTTGATCTCAATTCTTCACTCCTAACTCCCCACTCAGTACAGACGCGATTAATCGCGTCTCTACTCCCCACTCCCCACTCCCCACTCCCCCGATTCTTAACGCAGGGATTCAATAATTACTGCTGTTGTAATTAAACACAACAGCATAATTCCCAGTGGAAGCAAAAACTGTTGTAAAAGGTACAGCAGTATGGGTATGATTTGTAATATACCTAAACCAATGGATAGAACATAAGCGATCGCAATGCCAACTAGCACCAGCAAGAAATATTTCAAGGATTTAGAAGCAAAGCGAAATAGAAGCGTATCTTGATTTGAGTCCATAATTTTACTCACGAAAATAGCCGACTTTTTTGCAGTGAATATTATTTTTGATTTCCCATTTCCCATTTAAAAAAGAAGGCTATGGGAAATCATGCCTACCCTGAAGATTAGTTTTACACCTGCATATTCACCTTAGTTGGTGAATTATTCAAAGACTGTTCTTGCCTTTGTGGATTGTTTTGCTTTTCATAATTAGCTAATAGGTGGAACGAAATAAACAAGCCCAACAATAGCAGCAAAAACGAGCCGAAGCCAGAGGAATACTTATTTATTTCTCGCTCGACACCACATTTGAGACAAACATATCTATTGGGATTTCGTGTATCTTGGGCAAAGGGGCACTGATTTTGATTGCAATCATGATGACAATCTCTGTCTAACATCATTGAACCTCCTGTAGGATAATGACTTACATACTGAGTTGTAAATATGCTCTACAGAATCTAGTTAGTTAATACCCACTGCCTGTTTAGTAGCCACCACTTTCATGAGTCATTAATATCGGACAGTAACAAGTAATATCTGTGATTTACTAAGCTTGCAGTAGTAGCGCTCTCTAAATCTCTCCTCAACCACCTTTTATTGGCGCTTAACTTAACTTCGCCTGTATTACCTACAAGACTAATACAGCCCAAGATGCTTTGCAGTAGGATAGAGTAGCTTCTTACAGAGTAGGAAAAAGTATTTTGTAGTATCAAGAGTAGGAAGAAGTAGTAAAAAATATGGTTATAATGAAGTAAAAAGGATACATCAAGTTTACAAATGGGTGTAGAAGAGGCCTTAGAATTTGTAGATAACTTGGTTTTTCTCACGAAGAGACAACACCTAGATAAAATTCAAAGGATTATCTTGCGTAATGTGTGGGAAGATGAAAAACGGACTTACCAAGATATCGCTAATAGCAGTAGTTATACAGAAGCGCATTTTAAAGCAGTTGGTGCAGGACTTTGGCATCTATTATCAGATGTGCTAAAAGAGAAAGTCTCAAAATCAACCTTTAAAAGTGTGGTTGAGGGATTTTGGACAACTCAACAGACTCAAAAAGTTTCCCAAATTCCAAATTCAGCGAATAATAGCAATAAACCCCAAGATTTAGATTTTAACTTTGTCGGGCGCGATCGCCAAATAGCCGAACTCCATAGCCTTGTCAGTCGGGGAGCAAAAGTTATTCTCATCCAGGGTAAAGGCGGTGTTGGTAAAACAACTTTAGCACGCAAGTATTTTAAAACTCAAAAGTTTAATTTTGTACTGGAACTGTGGATGGCCACAGAAATCCAAAACCTCACTCCTGTGGAAAGTGTGGTTGAGGAATGGCTGCGGCGATACTTTAACGAAGAACCGGGACGCGATTTTGGTATCAGCTTAGAACGACTACGGCGGAAACTGCGAGAGCAAACTTCTAAAATTGGGATATTTATCGATAATTTAGAAACTGCTCTTGATAAAAATGGCAAGTTCCTAGAATATCGTCGTTCTTATGTTGAGTTATTGAGAGTATTAGCAGATATAGATGTGCATTCAGTTACATTAGTCACAAGTCGTGAGCGTTTGCGGGAGTCTACTGTAGAGGTTCATCTCTATGCACTTGAAGGTTTAGATGATGAAGCTTGGCGACAGTTTTTCAGTAGTTGCCACATCAATTGCGATTGTACTATTCTCAATGAAATGTGCAGAGCTTATGGAGGTAACGCCAAAGCAATGCAAATTCTCCGAGGAGCAATATTGACAGATTTTCATGGTGACATCCACGCCTATTGGCAGGAAAACTGTACAGATTTATTAGGAGAAAGAGAGTTAAAAGACTTAGTCACCACCCAATTTACCCGTCTCCAAGAACTTGACTCAGAAGCCTATCGTCTCCTCTGTCGTTTAGGATGGTATCCTTATCAAGATATTCTGACTTCAGTACCTATTGAGGGAGTTTTATGTTTGCTTTGGGATGTAGCAGAAGAAAAACGTAGATGGGTGATTAAAGCTTTGCAAGATTTGTCTTTAATAGAAGCGAAAAAAGGACAATATTGGCTGCATCCTGTAATCCGTGATGAAGCGATTAGTAGGTTAAGGTTAGTTAGTGAAGAATGGGAATTAGTAAACCGAAAAGCCCCAGAATTTTGTAGGCAACGAGTTGCAGCGATCAAAAATATCACAGATGCTTTAATTAGAAGTTTATTATAAGACTACATCTAGCTTTTCTAGTTGATCCCAACTGACGTTATACAGCAAAACATAGGAAGTCTTTGGAGTGACAGGTTTGGCGATGACTGGGGAATTCATGGGGCGATCGCTCCTAGAGAGGTCTATAAGTATTACGGTATAGTAATTCTAGGCAAAATAAAGCGATCGCTCCTAGAGAGGTGTTATGTCCCTAACGCTTGAAGACTTGGAACAAATGCAGCAACAGCATCCCGACTATCGCATGGAACTAGTCAAGGGTAATATTATTGTTATGAGTCCATCAGGATACGAATCAGATGAGGTCGCAGCTGAAATGGTAGCCCAGTTACGTAACTGGGTTAGACCGCGCAAACTGGGACGAACAGCAGCTTCTAGCGCCGGGTTCAGGTTGCCTAATTCCGATTTGCGTGCACCGGACGCCTCATTTGTTATAGCCGAACGCTTGCGTCGTAGTCCGAAGTCATTTGCTCAATTGGCTCCCGATTTGACTGTAGAGGTGAAGTCCCCTAGCGATAATTTAGACGATCTCAGAGCCAAAATTAAAGAATTTCTGAGTTTGGGAACTAAGGTAGGAATTTTGCTCAATCCAGATGAGCGGATTGTTGAACTTTATAACTTTGGACAAGAAGCAATAGTACTTCGTGATGGCGATATTTTAACAGTTCCCGAACTGCTCCCAGGATGGGAAGTACCAATTGCAGATTTGTGGCCTCCAGAGTTTGACTAGGATAGTGGAAACAATTCAAAATTCAAAGTGACGCTCGCGGACTCGCTAACGCTGCGCTAACAAAGTTCAAAATTAAACACATTTTCAAACAGGGATTTAAACCCCGACTGTAGCAAGATCCCGCAGGGGAATTGAGACTATGTGTAGACGTAGGGGACTTAAACCCTTTAGTTTACAATAAAATTATCAAAATTTGGCAACTGCGATAGTGATTTAGTCCCGGATCAACTAAGGGACGGTAGAATATACCTAATTTTCGTAGCTTCAAAAGCCAAAATATGACGATGCATTCTCTACTCCAACGTGCATTTACTAACCGCCGCGTCCTGAAAGTGATTAGCGGCTTGAATAACTTCGACATCGCTAGCGTCGCTGCTACTGTTAAAGCTGCTGAATTTGGCGGTGCTACTTTTGTTGATATTGCCGCCGACCCAGCTTTGGTACAGTTAGCTAAAAGTTTGACAAATTTACCAATTTGTGTATCAGCAGTAGAGCCAGAGAAATTTGTGCAAGCTGTAGCAGCAGGTGCTGATTTAATTGAAATCGGGAATTTCGATTCCTTCTATGCTCAAGGACGCCGCTTTGAGGCTCCCGAAGTGCTAGCACTGACTAAGCAAACCCGTGCTCTCCTCCCAGAAATCACCCTATCTGTCACCGTTCCCCACATCCTGGAACTAGATCAACAGGTACAGTTAGCAGAAGAACTGGTGAAAGCTGGAGCAGATATTATCCAAACCGAAGGTGGTACTAGCAGTAACCCAGTTCACCCTGGAACTCTAGGATTAATTGAAAAAGCTGCTCCCACCTTGGCAGCAGCTTTTGAGATTTCCCGTGTGGTGTCAGTACCAGTATTGTGTGCTTCAGGTATTTCTAACGTTACCGCACCGTTAGCGATCGCAGCTGGTGCTGCTGGTGTTGGTGTTGGTTCCGCCATCAACCAACTCAATAGCGAAGTGGCAATGATTGCGGCTGTGCGTGGCTTGGTAGAAGCCTTAGCAACTGCTAGCAACCGCGCGATCGCTTAGTTTTTAATGGGGAGTGGGGAGTGGGGAGTGGGGAAGAAATCTTTTTCATTTTTGGTTGTGGGATTTTTTGATTATGGACTGACTTGAAAGAGTGTTGAGTACTGAGTTAGTTATTAGAAGTTATTAGTTATTAT
>NZ_JAIVFR010001089.1 GCF_020829685.1 Nostoc sp. CHAB 5715
TCCTTTTTGGAAACCCTCTTTACTCCCAGTACAAATAGAAAATCAAGAATTAGCATCTGATGAATCTTGTATTTTGGTGTTTATCGATCAGTGTGGTTTGGGTAGTAAATTAGTCCAAGAATTAGAAACACAAAATCAAGACATCATTACTGTTAAAAATGGTCAATTTTTCACTATGGTCAGTGACCACGAATATACAATTAATCCAGGTAATAATCTGGATTATGATATTTTGATTCAAGAACTTTGCAAACAGAACAAATTTCCAAAAACAATTGTTCATCTATGGAGTATCACACCAATTAGTGATAAGGAATTAACAGTTGAAAAAGTGGATCAAGCCCAAATCACAGGATTTTATAGTCTCCTATTTCTGGCTCAGTCTCTGGGGAAACAAGAAGTCACTGATGAATTACAACTCACAGTTATTTCAAACAATTTACATCCAGTAACAGGTAATGAAGAAGCATCTCCGGAGAAAGCAACTTTAATTGGACCGATTAAAGTTATTTCCCAAGAATATTCAAATATAAAATGTCATAGTATTGATGTTGTACTCCCAGAAAGTGACAGTTGGCAGGAAGCAAAACTTTTAGAGCAATTGCTGGCGGAACTGAAAGTTCCTGATTCAGAAAAACTTGTTGCTTATCGAGGTTTGAATCGTTGGGTGCAATCTTTTGAACCTGTGCGATTTGATAAACCTAAAATTGAAAAGCCTCGACTCAGAGAGAAAGGAGTCTATTTAATTACAGGTGGACTTGGAGGCATTGGGCTGATTTTGGCAGAATACTTGGCGCAAACTGTACAAGCAAAACTAGTATTGGTGGGACGTTCTGCTTTACCCGAAAAAGACGAATGGGAACAATGGCTAACTAGCCATGAAGAAACTGATGGCACTAGTCGTAAAATTCGTAAAGTTAAAGAATTAGAAAGTAATGGTGCAGAAGTTTTAATAGTGAGTGCTGATGTCAGCAATCTTGAACAAATGCAAAATATCATTGCTCAAGCTCAACAGCAATTTGGTCAATTTAATGGTGTTGTTCATGCTGCTGGTGTTCCAGGAGGTCGTGTCATTCAGCGAAAAACTCAAGAAGAAGCAGAGAGTATTTTGGCTCCAAAAGTTAGAGGGACAGTAATAATTAGTTCGATTGTCAAAGATATTCAGTTGGATTTCTTGCTTCTGATGTCATCAGGCTCCTCAATTTTAGGTGAGTTTGGAGAGGTAGATTATTGTGGAGCAAATGCGTTTCTTGATGCCTTTGCTCATTATAATTCAAAACACGGCAACTTTACCACAAGTATCAACTGGGATGCTTGGCAAGAGGTGGGTATGGCTGTCAACACAGATGTTCCTCAATACCTGCAACAATCACGGATGAAAGAACTTCAGCAAGGTATATTACCCCATGAAGGTGTAGATGCTTTCCTACGTACTTTGGCAAATACCATACCTCAAGTCGTAATATTTACCTCTGACTTCTTGGAGCAACTTAAGCTTCATCGTTACCAGCAAATACAATCTCCAGAATTTTTAGAACTTTTAGAAACTTTAAATCCTGCTAATTCAAAATATCCTCGACCTGAATTGACTAATGAATATATCGCTCCTAGAAACGATGTTGACCAAAAGCTTGCCAATATCTGGCAAGATGTTTTAGGTATTGAAAAGATAGGAATATACGATAATTTTTTTGATTTAGGTGGAGATTCCCTGATCGGAATTAAACTTATTGCAATCCTCAATAAGGTGTTCGATTCTAATGTTCCAATTGCTAAACTTTATGAATGCTCTAATATATATTACATGGCAAATATTTTTACTTCTGATGAGTCTCAAGAAAATAGTTTTGAACAAAGATTGAGTCGAGGGAGCAGAAGAAGGCAGATAAAAATGCAGAGTAATTAAAAATGAAGTTTATTTCAGTGAATGAATGTGGCAAAGCAAATGATTAGTGGTAAAATAACGCAAGAAAAAACAGTCAATCTGGATATAGCAATAGTTGGAATGTCTGGTTGTTTCCCCGGCGCACAAAATATAGATATGTTTTGGCATAATCTCCGTAATGGAGTTGAGTCTATCTCTTTTTTCGAGAATAATGAGTTAGCAGATTTGAATATTGAAGAGGGAATTTTAAATGACCCAAATTATGTGAAAGCAGTACCTATATTGAAGGATATTGAGTATTTTGATGCTGGGTTCTATGGTTGCAAACTTGAGTGGACGAATCACAGATAATTCGTAATTCGTAATTCGTAATTCGTAATTCACGGCTTATGTGAGTTGAAGGGTGAAACAACGTAATCTCGTTCATAAGGCTAGAGCTTACA
>NZ_JAIVFR010001090.1 GCF_020829685.1 Nostoc sp. CHAB 5715
AACTTACTTTGAAGCTATGGATTATGCAATATATATAATTCTAGCCGGAAAATTAAGTTGTTAATGAGTGTTTAAAAGTACGATTATAATTTAAGTATTTTCTCACAGATGATTCCGGATTGCTATAAGAATTTAGCAGAGTTGTTTACAAATAATCTTAATTTTGAAATCATCTTTGTCTTATGACTATATTTAAAGCATCTCCACTTGGCGGAAAACAAAATACACGTACAGTTGGACAGAGTTTCCAGCCGATATTTTTAATTATATTTACTCTATTGATGGTGACGGGAATCAGCGTTCGTTTGGCATATTTGCAAATTATAGAAGGCGCAAATCACCGCAAACGAGCCGAGTCAAATCGAATTCGGATGATTCCCAAACAACCAGAACGAGGCAACATCTTTGACCGCAACGGTAAACTTTTAGCCAGTACTCGCTATCCTCGCTCTGTATATTTGTGGCCAATGGCACATACCAAGCCAGCATGGTCAGTTGTGGGAGCGCGTCTATCTCAAATTCTCGACGTTCCCCAAGAAGAGATTGAAAAGAAACTAGAAGAGGCAGGTGCTAACTCTTCTTCACTCATACGAATTGCTCGTAACTTGAACGAAGCGCAAATTACAGCATTGAAGGAGTATCAAACTGAACTTAAAGACGTAGAAATTCATACAGAAGCCGTTCGTTACTACCCCCACGGCAAGGAATTAGCTCATGTATTAGGCTATACGCGAGAACTGACCGCCGAGCAGTTAAAAGAAAAGAAGCAGCAAGGCTACAGATTGGGTGATGTGATTGGTCAAATGGGATCTGAAAAAGCTTATGAGAAAAGTCTGCGGGGCGAATGGGGCGGTCAGCAGGTAGAAGTGGATGGTGCAGGTCGGCCACTCCGGGTTTTAGGTGAGAAACAGGCAAAAGCTGGTAACGATTTGCACTTGACTATAGATTTAGATATGCAAAAGACAGCAGAAAAAGCTTTAGGCGATCGCGACGGTGCGATCATGGCACTTGACCCAAAGAACGGTGCGGTTTTAGCAATGGTATCTCACCCCACCTTTGATCCAAATATTTTCTCGAAGCAGAAACTCACCCAAAAAGATTGGGAAACTGTACAAGGTGCAGATCATCCCTTGGTTAATCGCGCCCTCAGCGCTTTTCCACCCGCTAGCACCTTCAAAATTGTCACCACCACAGCCGGTCTAGAATCAGGTAAATTTTCTCCTAGCACAGTCCTGCAAACCTACGGTTCCTTAAACTTTGGCGGCACACGATTTGGTGAATGGAATCACGCTGGATTCGGGCCATTGGGTTTTGTCGGTGCATTACAGTGGAGTAGTGATACCTTCTTCTATCAAATTGGTCGCAAAGTCGGCGGTCCGACTTTAATTGAATGGACTCGCAAGTATGGATTTGGTAAAAAAACCGGCTTTGAGTTTGCCAACGAAGAAGCAAAAGGTTTAGTGCCAGATGAAGCATGGAAGCAGAAAGCTTGGAAGATACCTTGGACTGTAGGCGACAGCATTAATATGTCAATTGGTCAAGGTGCTTTACAAACTACACCGTTGCAAGTCGCCATTATGTTTGCCGTGCCTGCTAATGGTGGCTACCGAGTCCAGCCACATTTGCTTAAAGACAATGAAGAAGCAAAAAGCTGGCGAGAATCCTTAAATATAAAGCTGACAACCATAAGTATTCTCCGTGAGGGACTTCGGAAAGTAGTAGCTGAAGGTACGGGTAAAGCTTTGAAGCAGCCAACAGTTCCCGCAGTCGCTGGTAAGAGTGGCACTGCTGAAGCGTGGAAAGGGCGTGTTAAGCAAAATCATGCTTGGTTTGGAGCCTATGCACCTGCTGAACAGCCAGAAGTTCTGATTGTGGCATTTGCTGAACATTCTGGCGGCGGCGGTGGTAGCATTGCTGCGCCAATGATCTTACAAATTATGGAGGAATATTTTCAGCGCAAGTATCCAGGTAAGTATCAGAAACCAGCGCCTGAAAAGCTAGGAAACAGCCGTCAGAGTTGAATAATGGTCGATTTGAGCAGTGGTAAGTAACGTTCGCATCTTTGTTCCATATTTTGAATACTTTAGTCTGTAGAACTTTTGTATTCAAAATACTAGGCTTTTTCTTCATGCAGCCCAGTAAACTAGACCAAATTTTAGGACTAGAACTACAGCGTCATCGCACAGAAAAAGGTTGGTCACAGGAGTATCTTGCAGAAGTGACAGGTCTGCACAGGACTTACATTAGCCAGCTTGAGCGAGGGCTAAAAAGTCCATCTGTTAGAGTTCTCAGCCATATTACCAATGCTCAAATCGACCATTA
>NZ_JAIVFR010001091.1 GCF_020829685.1 Nostoc sp. CHAB 5715
ACAGTTCGTGAGTTAGATAATGGAATTGAGCAAAAATTAGCTGTAGTGTACGTGGGAGATACGGTAGCAGATATGTATACCGTCGAGAAAGCACAGGCTTTGGATTCTTCTCGCAGTTGGATTGGTGTAGGGGTTTTACCACCCCATGTGCAGGAAACATCAGCGCGTGGTAATGCCTATGCTGAGACACTGCTAGCAGCAGGAGCAGTGGTAGTTTTAAGTAATGTGCAAGAATTAACTCCAAGGCAGATTCAGGAATTGGTAAATTCATCTGCCTGATCTGTGTTTTAAGTACAGCTTTGCCTAAAATCGTGGCGTTTTTAATGCAGGGGAACGCATTAACATTGTATCGGGACGCATTAACAATGCAGCCGACGCATTGGCATTGTATCAGGATACATTAACAATGCAGCCGACGCATTGGCATTGTATCGGGATACATTAACAATGCAGCCGACGCATTGGCATTGTATCGGGACGCATTAACAATGCGGCCGACGCATTGGCATTGCAAGGTATTGTCAAATTTAATTTGCTACGAATTAATAAAATGTTGTATTAAGATCAATCAAGCTAGGGGTGCATGAATGACTGGCTGATAACAATCTTGCTTTAATCATTGGGAGATTAATAAAAATGTCTGCACTTAAACTGCCTAACGGCCCTCAAGCTCACCCTTGGGTACAGACGTATCAATGGCTTACTAATCCCTTAGAATACATAGAAGACTGTGCTAAACGTTATGGTGATATCTTCACCCTTCAGATAGGACAAAATTCTCCTCCTCAAGTATTCATTAGCAATCCTCAGGCGATTGGGCAGATTTTTACTACAGATCCAAAACAGTTGGACTCTGGTGAGTCCGCAGGAATTAGATCGCCTTTATTAGGACGGCAATCAATACTGGCGCTGGACGGAAAGCCTCATCAGCGACAACGAAAGCTGTTGACACCACCCTTACATGGGGAACGAATGCTAGCTTATGGTGAATTAATCTGCGACATCACTGAGCAAGTCACTAATCAGTGGCAGGTTGGAGAAACCTTTGCAGTTCTGCCATCAATGCAAGCAATCTCTTTCCAAGTAATTTTGAAGGCTGTATTTGGTCTAGAAGATGGGCCACGTTACGAGAAACTCTATAAACTCCTAATTGCAATCCTGAATCCCAAAATCCCTATCTTAAGAACTGTTCTGCTTCTTTTCCCATCAATGCGGCAGGATTTAGGAGCGTGGAGTCCTTGGGGGAAATACTTGCGTTTACGGCAGCAAATTGATCAACTTATCTACGCCCAGATTCAAGAACGCAAAGCACAACCCGATCCATCTCGGACTGATATTCTATCTTTGATGATGGCTGCTCGTGATGAGGCGGGAGAGCCGATGACAGACCTGGAATTACGCGATGAACTGATGACCCTATTAGTGGCGGGTCACGAAACTACTGCAACTACCTTATCATGGGCGCTGTACTGGATTCATCATCTGCCGCAGGTGCGGGAAAAACTGCTGCAAGAATTAGATAAGTTGGGTGAACAACCAGATCCAAACGCTATTTTCCGTAGGCAAAGCCCGCCGGAGGCATCGCCTTATTTGAATGCTGTCTGTTCTGAAACGCTACGTCTTTACCCTGTGGCGGTATCGGCACTAAATCGAGTGGTCAAATCACCGCTACAAATTGGGGAATACAACTTTGAGCCTGGTACTTTGCTGATTCCTTCTATTTATTTGACCCATCATCGAGAAGATTTATATCCTGAGTCGAAGCAATTTAAGCCAGAGCGTTTTCTAGAACGGCAATTTTCTCCATCTGAGTATTTACCCTTTGGTGGCGGGAACCGTCGCTGTATTGGAATGGCATTTGCCTTGTTTGAGATCAAACTGGTGTTGGCAACAGTGCTGTCTCACTGGGAGATGGAACTGGCTGATAGCAAACCAGTGCAGCCAGTTCGTAAGGGTTTGCTATTTAGCCCAGCAGGTGGTGTAAAGATGGTGGTGAAGGGGAAGCGTCCTCAAAATCAGCCTATTCTCCAGACTAGCTCTAGTTCAGCGTGAAGAGTTTTATAGTTGACATAAATATTTGCGGAACAATTACCTTGAAAGTTTATCGTATGAGAGAACATTTTATCGTCGAATTTTCTCGCTGGACAGGGATTTTTATATTTATCGTTTCCAGGGAACAAAGGCATTTGAAGTTATATCATGTCCGATAAATTACTTGTGATATGTCATTGCGAGTGGAACGAAGTGAAACGAAGCAATCACAACGTCTGGAGCGATTGCTTCACTCCGTTCGCAATGACAACTGTTTAACCGGACGTG
>NZ_JAIVFR010001092.1 GCF_020829685.1 Nostoc sp. CHAB 5715
AGTCTTATTTCAACGTTGCAAAGTTTTATGTGATGCCCGCGATCTAATTCGTAGTCTAACTTGCTACCATTGGTGGCCACAAACAAACAACAGCTTTACTATGTGCATTTAACCGGATTTGATATTACTGCTCTTGTTGGCAGTTTTAATTAACACAGTCATTGGTTTTTGACTTTGGGTAACTCGTTGCAGCATTTTAGCGATCGCTTCTTTACTACTCTCAAACTTCTTGAGGTAAGCTGGTGTAACCTCTAAAATTGCCTTGTCACCTTGCCATTTAACAAGATGAGCATGAGCCAAAAGCTTTTGATTACTAGGTTTAGCTATATCCATCACCTGCTGCCAAATTTGAGCCAGGTTAGTAGTCTGGGCTGCAACTGCTGGTAACAATTTGTCATTTACAGGTTTAGCTGTCACCTTGTTTGTGGTGTATACTCCAACTGTTGGTAGCAACTTGCCGTCATGCACAGGTTTAGCAGTTAGCGTCTTGGTTGCACTGACAGGCAATAAACTGGGTATCAGGTTCAGTAAGCAAACTTCTAGCCACACAGCAGCATTTACTGTGTACCGAAGATAGTTTTCTGCTTTTTGTAACTCTGCTAGAGACAAGTTAAGCGTCTCGAAATTCCAGTGATTTGCTAAAACCTTGAGTTGAGCATAGTTAACACAACCAGTTAGCAGGGATTGCTCTTTGGGTGCAGACTTGATAATCAGTAAATCTCGGTATGTTTGCAGTAAGTTGGAGAGAATCAATTTGGGCGTTTTACCAGAATCTACTAAAACTCTTGGCGTTGCTGATTCCATCTATGAAAATGATTTTGCATAATACCAAAATCCTTGTAGAGACGTAGCACTGCTACGTCTCTACATCCAGATTCATATTTCAATTCAGCAACGCCAAACTCTTGCTACTTGCAGCAAGTTAAAGGTGTTGTTGGTGGATATTGCCTGTAAAATTGACATTAGTTCTGTTTCTGTCACACCACCAGCGATTTCCATGACATGATTGGCAGTGATATCTTCATCTAAAAGACTCACCTGACCGAGTAATTGCAGTGCATCTCGCAATCCACCATCGCCCAGTCGTGCGTTGGCTTTGCCCGCCGCAGGCATCGCTGTTAGTGCCTGCTCATCAATAGAAATAGATTCTGCATCTGCTACAATACCGAGGTGCTGCACAATTGCCTGAACAGACAAAGTGCGGAAATTAAACTGGGTGAATCGGCTCGGTTACAGTTGCTCAGTTTAATTGCGGTTCAACCTGCACAGGAAGCTTGCGTTTGCCAGTTGATAGAGCCACTTGGTTTATCACAACCTACTGTCAGCCATCATCTGA
Organism: Nostoc sp. CHAB 5715; assembly: GCF_020829685.1. GTDB lineage: Bacteria > Cyanobacteriota > Cyanobacteriia > Cyanobacteriales > Nostocaceae > Nostoc. The sequence continues at coordinate 1,337 of NZ_JAIVFR010001092.1, forward strand.
AGGTGTTGTATGAAGCAGGCTTGCTCCAAAAGGAACGACGCGGCACTTGGATTTACTATCGGTTAGTATCAGAGCGGTTCGAGATATTTCAGAAGGTACTAACTCTTCCAAAAGCAAAACAAGATTGAAACCTACTACCGAGATGAGCAAGCAAGTTATAGCAATTGCTTATTCTCCTACCAACTCTCGCAAAAAGTTGCTTTGGGCTTCTCGCAGTTCGACTTGCGGGTTTGCGTTCAGAATCTTCTCGATAGCATCGTCATAAGACGAGCCACTAGAAATTAGGTAAGAAGCAAGCATTGTTCCCGTTCGCCGTCTGCCACTGGTGCAATGGATGGCAACAGCATTACCAACGTTGTTTTGACTATCAATGAAGTTTTGTAATTCCTGAAGCTGCTCCTGGCTGGGTGCAGTACCACCTTTGATTGGTAGCCAAATATTCTTGAAATGATGCGAAAAAAAAATTCCAAGCGTCAAGATGCACCGTGGAATCAGTATATTAAACAACATACCCGGCATTACATTGAAACTGTGTTTAGTAGTATCACTCGTGTTTTTCCTAAATCAATTCACGCTTGTACTTTGGAAGGGTTTTTACTTAAACTAGAAGCATTTATTTTGGCATTTACCATTCAGCAGGCTTTTCTAGAATAAGTAAATTTTAATACTTTTAAATAATTCAGTATTTGAATGTTTGGTTGAGTTAAAGTTGACGGTTGCGCGTAGCGCAACCGTCAACTTGTCATAGACGATCAGATGAATCGACGGTTGGTTTTTACCAAGAATTTGATAACCCGCAACTTGGGTTAATAAAAACCTCGAAGAGGAATAAGAGTATTAATTTACTTCCGTCGAACTAAACCTTTATACAGTAAGCTCTTAGCTGATTTGGTTTTTCACGCAATCAAATAGGAGTCCTATCTCAGGTAAACACAAACTCTTTGAGGGTTTATCTGATGCCAATCTTTGATTTAATAATG
>NZ_JAIVFR010001093.1 GCF_020829685.1 Nostoc sp. CHAB 5715
TGACACCGATTGAGAGATATTGGTATGGTTATCTATTTCCCAGATGGTTTAATGCAAGTGACTCCAAGTTTTATATTTGGAAGCAAAAATTGATGGCAGGCGAATTTAATCAGGTAGATGATGATATCATTAAATCAATAGCCCAAGATATTGTTCAGCGAGAAGGTAGTTTTTGGCAGCGTTATATAGCCGACCTTTCTATGGCAACAGATTTAATTGTTAGTCGTAACAATCAACCACTGTGCATTCAAATTACCAGTGTTTGTGAAGAACTTAATCACCAAAAATACGAAGCTTGGCAAAATACACTGCGATCGTGGGAAATCGAAAGGGGGCTGTTCTTAAGTTACAATCCCAAGGATGCTAATTTTGTCAACCAGTTAGTCAACGTGGCCCTGTATAACAGTGATTACCTTTCTGGTGGCAAATATTTAAAATTTTCGTGAAATTTTCAGGAATTTGATATTTCAGATTTGTTTCTAGCCTATATACTTACGTGCTAATTACAGCTTTTATGGCTAACAAAAGAGAAACTCACTGCAACAATCAAGTAGATACATTTGCTGAAGCTTTAGCGACGGCGCGACAAATGCAGCAAAACTGGTTAACTTACGGGGTTGATTTTGTCAATATTTACGTTGAAGATGTGGAGGGAGACTGGCTAGAAACGTGGGGACATGACGAAATATTAGGTAATTTTCAATTAGATACTATTAAAGAATTTCTGGTAAGTAATGATAGTGTAGCGGTGAAAGTAAGAGAGCATTTAGGAGAGCGATCGCTGTTTGATTTTGCAGTAAACTTAGATGAATCTTGGAGAATTTCTGAAGTAGATGACAGGTTATCTGCTGTAAAAAATCTGCTAGCTGGTGAAGGAAATAGTGTTGATACAGATGATATCAGGTTATTGGATTTAGCAAATACTCTGCTGGTAAAGTTGGCAGAGATTTTATGAGATTTTTAGTTGCGTAGTGGTAAGCTAACGCGCCTACATATTGCACAAACTCCGTGTAGACCGTCATTAGTCATTAGTCATTAGTCATTTGTGTTTACTAAGGACAAAGGACAATTGACTTTGGACAACCTCATCAGTTGATGTGCAACTTAAATGCGTAACAGCTTAGAGTAAATTTTGAAGTTTTATTTTGGTTGCCATTGGATGGTTATAGGCGATCGCTTTTCTAAACAAGCTTTAATAATCTTTTAGATGTGCAATCTTTATCACTGTTAGTAGTAAGGGTTGATCTTGAATCTGGTAAATAATGCGGTATTCACCCAAACGAACCTTATATAGCCCTTCGGTGTCCTTCAATAGATAAGCGTCTTCTGGACGTGGATTTAATGCTAGTTCCTCTAACTTTTGTGCTAGTCGTTGTTGCACTACTGAGTCCAATTCTGTAATTTTTTGCACAGATGAAGGTGCTAATGCTACTTGGTAGCTCATATCCCTAGCTCCCTTTTAATGTCTTCAAAAGGTGTTGTCCCCAGCATTGAAATTTCCTCTAGTGCTGCATAAGCATCTCTGACATCAGCCTCATCTAACCTTGCTTCAATTAGCTTATGCATCTGCTCTGTTGAGGTAATTTCAATCCCTGGTTCTTCTGTAAGTTTGTCCGTTAATGCATGAAAAGCTTCTTGATCGTCTCGATGTTCCAACACATAAGCTCTTAACTCTTGCTTGGTCATCCCTTGAAAATTTACCTTAGTCATAAATATCTTACCCTCCCATTTGGCAATATTTCTACTTCAAAGCTTTGTCCAGCCAGAATGTAAATCCGTGTCGTCCGTTCATCTAATCTCACCAAGTAAATAGGTAAACATAATTAATTACACAATGTCATTGCGAATGCAGCGAAGCGAAATGAAGCAATCGCAGGGGGCTGGGATTGCTTCGCTACCCTTCGGGAATGCTTTCAGCGAACGCTCGCAATGACTGTAATTAATTTTGTGTAGTTACTTAAATAGGTAAGTACATCTGAGTTAAATCCTGACACACCTTAAATAATTCAATTGCTTGTTCATTAGTTGGTTTCATTTAGCATCATTTTTGGGAACTTAGTACAGCTTTGCATAAAATCAGGGCTATTTCATTCTCATCTAGCCCGCCTCAGAATTTATTCTGAGGCTAATAGCAAAAGTCGTCTAAAGACGACTAAGAAAGGCTTTTAGTCCACTTTAGTGGACTAAAAGCAGTTTTCATGTATTTGAACCACATCTGTTGTAGGGGTAAAGCGCATTGCTCATACGTGTCAACTTAACGTAAAAGCCATGTCCCGCAAGGAACTGAAGTTCCTTGCTAATAGTAAAAGTCATCT
>NZ_JAIVFR010001094.1 GCF_020829685.1 Nostoc sp. CHAB 5715
CCACACCCAATTAGTATGTCCACACAAAGTTTTCAGGCACTTACCATTATGCACATCCCATAGCTTCACCGTTTTGTCATCACTGCCACTAGCCAGAGTTTGACCGTCGGGACTGAAAGCGACTGACCACACCCAATTAGTATGTCCACACAAAGTTTTCAGGCACTTACCGTTATGCACATCCCATAGCTTCACCGTTTTGTCATCACTGCCACTAGCCAGAGTTTGACCGTCGGGACTGAAAGCGACTGACGGTATCCAATTGGTATGACCTTGCAAAGTTTTGAGGCACTTACCGTTATGCACATCCCATAGCTTCAGTGTTTTGTCGTCACTGCCACTAGCCAGAGTGTTACCATCTGGATTGAAGGCAACAGACCGTACCCAATTGGCATGACCTTGCAAAGTTTTGAGGCATGTACCGTCATGCACATCCCATAACTTCAGTGTTTTGTCGTCACTGCCACTAGCCAGAGTGTTACCATCAGGACTGAAGGCAACTGACCACACCCAATTGGTATGACCATGCAAAGTTTTGAGGCACTTACCGTCACGAACATCCCATAACTTCACCGTTTGATCTTCACTGGCACTAGCCAGGGTGTGACCATCAGGACTGAAAACAACTGATCGAACTCGATTGGTATGCCCATGCAAAGTTTTGAGGCACTTACCGTCACGGACATCCCATAACTTCACCGTTTGGTCGTCACTGCCACTAGCTAAAGCTTGACCATCAGGACTGAAGGCAACTGACCATACTGGACTGGTATGTCCCGTCAAGGTAAAAAGTGATTTACTATCTGCAACTTGCCACAAGTAAGTTTTATCATTAACACTAGCTATAGCCAAAAGTTTTCCATCAGGGCTAAATGCTACCGACAAAATACTACCCCAGGTTTCAGCAAAAACAGATTTAGCTAAATCGGAGCCAGCAAAATTTACATGATGCAAATTTAAATCTTGTAAGTAGGCTTGCCAAACAGTCAGATGAGAAAAATCATAGTTACTCAAATCAATTTGTAGTTGACAAAGTAGATTCAAAACATTTCCAACTGCATATCCTGCTTCCGGCAGAAGTTTTTTTGGTAGTTTCGATAAAACTTCCTTTAGCTGGTACTCAATATTTGCAGGAATTCTAAAACTACTTGTCAACCTATCTAAAACTGGCTTAAGTATAAGGTTGATTTGAGTATTTCTAATATAATCTTTCGCACTGGCTTCAATTAGAGCATGACTCATGAATAGTGCAGTTTCACCCGTTATAATTTCTTGACTAACCTTTTCAATCAATACCTCAGTCATGTACTCCATAACTACAGGTTGGAGTGTGAATAGTGCAGTACTTTTTTCAATTAGCGATCGCCGTCTTAGCGATTCTAAAGCCTCCAGTAACCGCCTTTTTGGCAATGGTCGCACAATATCATCTAACAACTCCTCTAGGGAAACAAACTCACGCTTAATCGCCAGCCAGTACATAACTTCTTTCTCTAGCTTTGACAAGCGCTCAAACTGCTGATCTAATAAATTACGGATGTCGCCAAAAATTATCTCCCCTTCATTTAAAAAGGCAGCGATATCACCGCCAAATAACTCACGGATCGGCTCAGAAACTAGTTTTAATGCCAAGGGGTTGCCTGAATAATGCCTTACTAGCTTTGCCCATTCTTGATCTGACCCAAACAAGCCTTTATCCTTGAGAACTTCTCGTCCTTCTATTCCTCCCAAGCCAGGTAATGATAGCGTTCTGACTGGTGATGCTTCTCCTTCTAGAGGTGCAAATTCTTTCGGTTTTTCACGAGAAGTTAGCACTAAGCAACTAATATGAGGTTCTTCTCCCACCCGTCTGAGCAACTCGCCATAACCCTCATATCCTTCTCTATAATGTCCCACCGCTAAGACGAAATCCTTGCCGCAAGCATCCCCTCCTTGCATAATCGTCTCGGCATTATCCAGTACCAAAAGACTTCGACGCCCTCTTAAATAATTAATTAGCAGTGTAACTCGACCGTCTACAGTTTTTGGTAAATCGGTTTCCTTCTTATCAGATACAAATAAAATCAGGTTCGCTAACATCTCTTGGATGGGTGGAGCATTGCGGAGACTTCGCCAAATAAAGTACTCGAAATTATCCTGAACCTCGTCTGCTAGCTTCACAGACAAAGTAGTTTTGCCAATTCCTCCCATGCCTAATAATGCTACTAATCGGCAGCTATCATCAACAATCCACTTCTTGAGCTTAGACAGTTCTGCTTCCCTTCCATAGAAGACACCACGAATCCTAGGTGCTTCGCCCCAATCTTGGTGATTG
>NZ_JAIVFR010001095.1 GCF_020829685.1 Nostoc sp. CHAB 5715
GCCGTGGTCAGTGGGATATTGAAGTCCTAGACCGAGGGCCAAATATTGAGTTAGATATTCCTAATGGTGCAACCGTAGGTTCACCTCCGTAGGGATTGGGGGATGAGGGGGATGAGGGGGATGAGGGAGGTTAATGCTTAATTAGCCAAGGTGATGGTTTGTTAATTATATGTACTAGACCGCTTAGAACTTGGTTGTATGTACCATATAGTTCTCGACCTATTTCAATATTCATGTAGTTGCACTTAACAGCAAACTCAATCCAGGTCTGAGTTTCTGCTGACTCTGCCTCACAGTCATTCAACTTAGCCACAAAAGCAGCTTGATATCTTCTTTTACGCCATCCCTCAGCAAAATTAGCACAAACTGAACGTGATGAGCGACGAATTTGGTCAGTTAGTGAATAACGTTCCTCTACTGGAAACTTTTTTGATAGTTCAAAAATTATCATGGCTGAATCAAAAGCCATTTTATAAACTTCTAAATCCTTGTGATCTTTAATAACTCTTATACTGTTCTCCCTCATCTCCCCCTACTCCCTCATCCCCCTCATCCCCCTCATCTCCCTCATCTCCCTCATCCCCCTCATCTCCCTCAAATGACTACGATCCAGTTGGCATTACCTGTGGTTGTAAATAGCAAATCAAATCTTGGATTCCTTTTTGCAGATAGCGCGTTACTGTCATTGGACTAGTACCAATGTTTTTAGCAGCATCTTTGCGAGAAAGTTCTTTCAAAAATACCATTTCAACTGCCATGCGGGGCTTTTCTTCCAACATATTGATTGCGCCTTGGAGTTGTTGGCGTTCTTCTTCTTGTTGCAGAAGTACATGAGAACGAGGACAAGGAAGTGCCTCACCCAAGGTTATTTGGCAATCAACATAGTTAACTGCGGTTGCATCTAAACTCAAAGGCATCCGGTTTTGAGCAGCTAACTTGGTTTCTTGCCATTCTTGCACAGATACCCGAAGTTGGCTGGCAATTTCAGCATCCTTGGGCTGGCGACCTAAAGACATTGCCAAGTCCTTACGAATCTTTTGCCCTTCATTATATAATTCTTGCCAACGACGGGGAATTTTTAATAGAGTACTGCGATCGCGCAAAAAGTGCAGCATCTCACCGCGAATATATGGCACAGCAAAGGAACTAAAAGCGTATCCTTGGCTAGGATCGAAACGCTCAATTGCCCTAATCAAACCAAAATAACCGATTTGTTCTAAATCTTCATAAGGTTCATTACATTGATGGCTAAATTTATGAGCCATCTTCCGCACTAAGCCAGTATGTAACTGTACAAGTTTATTACGAAGTTTAATAGAAGGATTCTGGTGGTACAAGTGTAATAATTCTATACCATCAGTTCGTAAAGAGGACTCACTTGCTGCCATATACATTCCTTTGTTGTAACTCCTATTTCTGGGAAAATGGAGTTGCGTATATTTTCTTTTAAGCTGTCATTATTTTCCTTAGTTAGGGCAGAATAAGCCATCGTCGTTTCACTGAACTTGTCAGGGGTCGCACTTTACAATTCAGTATTTGTACGCATGATTTCGCTAATCTCTCTGTTGCAGGTTATGTTTGTTTTTTAAATAAAAATTTCAACCTTGGATAATCTTCTTTGTTTAGTTGTCTCCTACCTTACATAAGCCGTTCCTGGTTTCTTGCCCTAAATCTTGGTAAGAATAGAAATAGGCAGAACGTTTTCCTAAAAAACAGTTTTTCAATATGAGCAATACCAGTAATTTTCGTGAAGCTATCCGTGAGGCTAAATCTCACGCCCTCGTTGGCCCAAACGTAATCGCCAACGCCCTCCCCTACGTCGGTGGTGGATTGGTGCTAACTGCATTAGGAACCTACGGCGGTTTGGGAGTTATCCGTACTAACCCCGGAATATTCTTTCCCACCTTCATTGGTGCGGTGATTTTGGAGTTAATTTTGTTCTTTGTTGCCCAAAATGTTGCCCAAAAAGGTAATAAGGGTCTCGCACTACCCCTGCTGGCAACCTACAGCCTGTTGTCTGGATATACTCTCAGTGGCTTGGTATTTGTCGCTTTGAGATCCCAAGGAGTTGGCATTCAAGGCATTGGTTTAGCTGCCCTTGGTTGTGGCGTTACTTTTATTGCTGCCCGTCAAATTGGTTCAAATCTTTCTGAACAAGATGGCATGGCTTTGACGAAAACCATCAATCTCGGCGTTATCGCCTTGCTGGTTGTGTGCCTTGTCCAATTTGGGTTTGCCATGTTTGGAGTTTACACGCCAAATTGGCTAGAAATTGCCATCTCCGGTGTAGGAGTATAGATC
>NZ_JAIVFR010001096.1 GCF_020829685.1 Nostoc sp. CHAB 5715
AGGATTCCTATTTGATTTTTGAATAAACACCGTACACCTCGAAAAGCCTGATTCCCTACTCCCTACTCCCTATTCCCTACTCCCCGCCTACGCAAATAATTTCAAAAATCAAAGCGGATTACTATATCAAACAATACTACCTTTTGCCATTTGATGTGGTTTGCACATCAGAAATTAACTAGTATGATAAAAAACAAAAGGACTGGATATACCAGTCCATTATTATCTTGATTTAAGGTTTTTATCTTAATAACGGGATTTTTTGGTTTTTAACTTTTGCTTTTTACGCCGACGTTCGCTAGCAGCAACTGCGTGTTCTACCGGATAACCGACTACAGGAATTACCTGATATTTGCGTTCTTGTTCTAATTTTTTCAGTTCAGTGTAATCAACCCAATGAATGCAATCAACTGGACAAGTGTCAATTGCCTCTTGAATAATTTCCTCAGCGTCCCCATCTTGCCGAACCACGCGCGATCGCCCGTAATCTGGTTCAATGTAAAAGGTGTTACGTGCAACATGAGCGCAATGCTTGCAACCAATACAGGTGATTTCGTCAACATAAACACCATTTTGGCGCAGCAAACCACCCAGTTCCGGTTCTAAACCAGAACGTTCTGGGGCATCCCGTAAAAAACCCCCTAATTCTGGTTCCAAACCCGAACGATTTTCTTCTTGTTCTTCCGGCGACGGCAGAAAATCAGCCATTACGCACTCCAGCGCTGTACTACCAGACGAATCGAACCATCTTCATTTTTTTGTTGTTCAGAGACTTGAAAACCAACACGAGCGGTTTCTTTCACAACTGTTTGATAAGCATAGCGCTGTGTTACCTGGCGTAAAAATCCGTCCACAGACAGGTTTTGCTGCCAATATTGCAAATCAGCAACTAGTTCATATTCTTTGCCATTCCATCTAAAACCGATGTCATAGCCATTTTCCTGCTCAATAGTCACTTCGGCAGGATGGGTTTGACCGCGATAGCCACGGACTTCGCGTGGACCGGGTTTCCAGTCTACGCCTAATTCAGTCAAAGCATCTTTCAAAGAATCAAGGTTACGGATTTGAGTCTTAATTTGGCTAAAGTGTGACATGGTGGTTGTGAATTAATTACACTAAACTACTGTGAAAACTTACCAATCGCTGTAAGTGGTGTGTGTATTCGCCACATTAGATTGCTGCACCTTGGCGGCGAAATATTCTGAGGTTGGCTCATGATTAAGTACTTGCCCCAGCTGTGCCTCTATTGCTGCTGTAACCTCAGCGCAAGAAGCACCCACAATGCCAGTGACTTTTTCTTGTACCCGACCGTCTGGATAGATTATGAACTCTAATGTCTCCATGCTCTTGGCCAACCACGATAAGTACGCTTAAATTCTACTGCCTTAGCAGAAGGCTACAAATATAGCCGTAGGAACATTTTTACTTAGATACAAACTTACCATTTGTTAAATAATGTTCCATCTCTCAACATATATATCTCAGAATCTTTACAAAAATTATTAATTTTGGAAGTAGGCACATCAGTCTTTAGTTAGTCTCTCTTAACCTCATCGATTAGTCAAGGTAACAACTGAGTTTGCCAAGTAAGCGGCAAAAGTCCTCAAGATAAGCATTAGAGGTAATATAGCCAGCAAGGCAATTTACAAAAATATAAATTTTATTGAAAAACTTTATCATTACCATTAAATTTACCTTATTCTCTTAAGGTTTTCCAGGTAGATTGCATGTAGCGCGGTGTCAGCCTACAGCAATATGGTGGGGTATACGCAGAAGTAAATTGACCTGGGATAGGGTATAAACGGATTTTTAGACTGCGATCGCCAGAATATAAAAATAGCGTTTGGAATTCACCCGTGCTACTTACTCCTGCTAACTTTGCCCAGCCTGGAAGTAGTATTACTGCTGCATATCAACCGTTGAATTCGCAATTAGAAGTTTTCTTCTCGGATAAAGATGGTTTCTTGAATCTTTTATGGAAAGCTCAAAATGGATATTGGAACTCACCTTTCAAGATTTAGGGCGGGGTGTTTTCACTGTTAAAGAGAATAATTAATATTTAGCAAACAAAATGCTATGATTTGACTAAATTTTGGAGCAATTAAACACACCTAGCTTTGGTGTATTCTTGAAGGATGCCAACAATTTTAAGAATTGGTGCCTACCGCTTCTACTTTTACACTCATGAACCTAATGAGCCACCCCATATTCATATTGATCGGGATGACACCAGAATCGTTAACCCAGACAAATACTATGCTGATCATCTCTTTTAGTGGCATTGACGAAACGGTTGCACA
>NZ_JAIVFR010001097.1 GCF_020829685.1 Nostoc sp. CHAB 5715
CTTAGTGCTACTCATGTAGGTTTAGGGGATGTCACAATTCCTTTAAGGATATAGCTTTCAGCCCATTTTACCGATTTTTGACATACCCCCTTGACAATTGGCTCTTTTTCTTAACTTGTGACCAATGTTTATGCAAAACTTCTCTTACTGTTTGAGAAGTCCAATTAAAGTGATCAGCTATTTTTTCTACATACCAGCCATGTGCGTTTAGCCTGATTACCTCTGCTCGGTCTTTAACTTTCTGTGGTACATCAGCAGTCCTTAGATTTAAGAGGGTTTTGTTTTGTTCCGATGTTAGAAATACCCTTAGACGAGCGCCCATATTTTTGGTCACCTCGGTAGATATCTTATCCGTATTTATTTATCTTTACATAGTTTGGTTTTTTCGCGCCGACCTACTTAGAAAGAAATAAGCTGAAAAACAGATGCCAGCCTCTTATAGTTACGATTTAAGAACTAAAGTGATTAATGCGATTGATGGAGGAATGGGAAAAACTCAAGCGAGTCGCATCTTTAAAATTAGTCGGAATACAATAGACACCTGGTTAAAGAAGAGAAAATATTCAGGAGACTATCAGGCAAAAGTCGGATATCAACAAGGATATAAACCGAAAATTACCGATTTAGAGGAATTTCAGCGATTCGTTCAGTTAAATGGGAGTAAAACTCAAGAAGAAATGGCAGAAGCTTGGCCAGAAGATATTAGCGATGCCTTCGGCGAGCAACGCTTACGCACTATAGGAAAAGCCTTAAAAAAAATTGGTTATACCCGAAAAAAAAACTTACGGTTATCGAGAAAGGGATGAAGAAAAAAGGGAGGAATTTCGAGCCAAAATCAGCCAAAAACAATGCTCACAGCTAGTCTATATCGATGAATCAGGAATGGATAATCGAGAAGATTATGGTTATGGATGGAATCCCAAAGGCAAAAGATTTCACGATTTAAAATCAGGGAAAAGAAACATTAGAGTTAGTATTATGAGTGGTTTATGTCAAGGGAAGTTAATTGCTCCATTGACGTTTGAAGGTTCTTGTAATCGTTTAATTTTTGAGAAATGGCTTGAAGAAAAACTACTACCTGAACTCAAATCAGGACAGACAGTTATTTTAGATAATGCCACTTTCCACAAATCTCAGAGAATTCGTGAATTAATTGAATCAGCTGGCTGTGAAATTGAGTATTTACCACCTTACTCTCCTGATTTTAACGATATTGAGCATTATTGGTTTCCCATAAAAAATCGAGTTAGAAAATCAGAAGGCACTATCGAAGACTTTCGGGAGAGAGTTGATACAGCTATTCGTTTAACGTCTTAATCTATACTTCGATTGCTATACCTCTAGCAAGAATGCGATCGCCGAAGGCGGGCGAAAAGCGCCATCGCTCTCCCTTGCGGGCGGTTACGCCATCACCAGAAGGTGGTCGTTTCGTGCCATCCCCTTTTGGGTATCGCCAACGACGGGCGGTTACGCTCTTAACATGATTGCACAAGAAGCGATCGCCTGACTCAAAGAGAAACGTCTATAGTTATGCTCTGTTTCTAAACTAAACCGTTTAGTTTGCACTTGGTATCAGCCTCTAAAAGAAGTTGGGTAACTTTCTCTTGCCTTCTATTCATTGCTGCTAAATGCAAATTAGTCCAAACTCAAGTACGCCCATAAACAACTTTCAAAGACAGATTCTTTCTTTAATGAAAATCCCTGAGTCTCTTTATCAGCTAGATTCTAAGCTGTGCAAGACATAATTCCCTCTCACAAAGTCAAAATGAGCGAACGGACAGTGATTAAGCGCAGATGTGAGCACCCGTCAGATGTTAGCTGAGTTCTTCCTTAACAATATTCAGCAGGTACTCGCGGGTGGATTCAAGGATAGCCTTGCTTAGGCTTGGATCCGTAGCCGCTCGTGCGAGTGACACCGCTCCAACCATGGCCGCAAACATGAAGCTGACCTTTGCTCGTTTCTGCGAATACCTTGTCTTAAACACTAGAAGAAATACTTGTGGAGGCAGTATATGTGCTTACATCCTGAAGAAATTCCTCCTATTCCCGATGAAACGGTACGTATAGCCGAATGGCACTAAGTTAAGCGCAAAACCCTGATATAACTGGCTTTTGGGTGTAGGGTGTAGGGTGTGGGAAATTAAGAAGATGCTGAACTTCTTGAGTAACTAAAAATTGCTGTTTGAGAAGTATGAGACAGTTTTGCCATCACTCGATTGAGACTAAATCTTCTTTTACGCAAGTCCCGAATTTTCCCTCAATACAATTACGAATTCTCTCGGATTCTAAATCTTGTTTCT
>NZ_JAIVFR010001098.1 GCF_020829685.1 Nostoc sp. CHAB 5715
TCACCAGCAGCACGAGCTATAGCTAATAAAATGCCTGTAGTAATTCCGGGAATTGCAGCTGTGACAACAATGCGAAGGGTAGTTTGAAAGCGAGTTCCGCCTAAAGCAGCAGAGGCTAGACGTTGAGATGTGGGAATCAGTTTTAAGGATTCTTCTGTTGTCAGTATAATTACAGGTAGCATAATTACGGCTAAAGCAAAACCGCCTGCGATCGCACTAAATCCTTTAGTTACCAAAACTATCACACCGTAAGCAAATACGCCTACAACTATTGAAGGCACGCCTGTTAAAATACTGCTGATAAAACGAACAAAACTAGCAATTGAGTTGGTTTGACCAAATTCTGCCAAGAAAATCCCTGTCATTATCCCTGTGGGAATGCTTAAAATAGCACCAATTCCCACCATAATCATGGTTCCCAGGATGGCATTGCCAAAGCCATTGTCAATAACTGTTTTGACAAACATTTCCGATTTCAGTCCAGATATTCCCCGGATGAAAATTTCCCACAAAATTGATAATAAAGGAATGAGTGCTAGACCTGTAAAACCAAAGGCGATCGCATTCATTGCATAGGTAAATATTAGTCGCTCTGTTGGCAGAGGACTGCATAATTCTGTCGCCAGAGATTCATCAGTTTCTGACTGAATGTAACCACTCATATTTTTTATTAATTTTGATTAATAAACGTTTTTTTACATTGAGGTATTTGTATTAAGATAGTGCTATTTATTTTTCCTGCTAATCCATTTCACCAATAGTACAGCGCTAATATTTACAGCTAGAGTCAACCCAAACAAAATCAACGCCAAATAGCTTAAAGCACCTATATGCAAACCCGGTTCAGCTTCGGCAAATTCATTAGCTAATACAGAGGGAATTGTATAACCTGGATTGAGTAAAGAAGCACTGATTTGAGCAGAGTTGCCAATTACCATAGTGACAGCCATTGTTTCACCCAAAGCACGTCCCAAGGCGAGCATTGCTGCACTCACTATTCCAGAAAATCCAGCTGGTAGCAAGACCCGAAAAATTGTTTCCCAACGAGTACCACCTAAAGCCATAGATGCACTACGTAATTCTTTAGGGATAGCCATTAAGACATCACGAGTAATTGCTGCCATTGTAGGCAAAATCATGATTGCTAGAATAATTCCAGCAGTCAACATATTAGTTCCAGAAGGGTCTTTTGTATTAAATAGTGGTATCCATCTAAAAGTGCTGGCTAGCCATTTTTGTAGAGGTTCTAAAACTGGAATAAAGATAAAAATCGCCCACAAACCAATAATGACACTGGGAATTGCTGCAATTAATTCAACAACAAATGCTAGTGTGGTTCGCAGGGATGAAGGTAAGAAATTTTCACTCGTGACTAAGGCTACTGCTATTCCGACTGGGACAGCCAATAAAATAGCGATCGCACTACTTACCAAAGTTCCATAAATATAGGGTAATGCAGCAAAAATCTGATTACCTGTATCCCAATCTTGACCCCACAAAAACTCCAATCCAAACTGCTTAATGGCTGGTAAAGCTTCGTGTAAAATTACCCAACTCATCAAAAATAGCACTGCAACAGTAATCACGGCAAAAAAGTATACTAGCCGTGTAAAACCTTGGTCAAACCAAAGATTTGTGCCGCCAATAGCTGTTAAATTGAAATTTTCATCGCCTAGATTAGAATCATGTGATGAATTTCTGTCGGCTGGTTCCGATGAATTTGCCATTACAAATTAATCAAATAGATTTTTTTATTGCTAGTATAGCAATCCTATTTGAGTTGTAAAAATTATCGAACCGCCAAGACGCCAAGAGCGCCAAGAGGAGAAGGAGAGAAGTTTACAAATCATTTAGGACTGCTATAGAGTGAGTTGTTAACTCAATCTATTAGGAGAGGAAAGTAGGCTGATGCGCGTCTAGATTGTACATTGCAATTGTTAAAACTGTCATGCAGTCAATGGTCATCTGTCTTTTAAATACAAATGACTAATGACAACCCTATTGTACATTGCAATTGTTAAGACTGTCATGCAGTCAATGGTCATCTGTCCTTTTAAATACAAATGACTAATGACAACCCTCTCCTGAAGGAGACGCTGCGCGAACACGAGTAAATATACAATTTAAATGCGTAACAGCTTAGTAAAATTCACGACTTAAGCATTGAAAATCTAAAACCTTGATTCACCCTAGAGCGTGTTTTCAAACTACTCATTTAGTTTACTAAATTTTTATATTCTCCTAAATGCCACGATAAATTGGGAACTTTAAGAGACTCTTAGCCCCCTTTTTTAAAGG
>NZ_JAIVFR010000109.1 GCF_020829685.1 Nostoc sp. CHAB 5715
AAAAACGCCCAAGCTATAGCAAGGGTTTCAGGCTATGGTTTAGCCAAGATGTTTAGCCATGTTAACGTATTAGTGTGTCAAATATATTTTGACGGATATCAAGACATTTGAGAAACACAAAAAACTCATTCCCCACTCCCCATTCCCCATTCCCCACTCCCCACTCCCCACTCCCCACTCCCCATTCTTCAAACGCTATGACCAATTCCAAGCCACGCGACGTACAAGTTTTACCAATTGCTACAAATACTAAAGCTGTCAGAGCGCGTAGTTGGTCACGTCTGCGGTTTGAAATTGAATACGCACTTGAAAGAGGTACTACCTCCAATTGCTATTTAATTGAAGCTGATAAAACCGCACTTATTGATCCACCGCCAGAAAGCTTTACCGAAATTTATTTAGAGGTATTGCGGCAGACTTTAGATTTGCAAAGTTTGGATTATATAATCCTGGGTCATTTTAGTCCCAATCGAGTTGCAACCCTCAAAGCAATTTTAGAACTGGCACCACAGGTAACTTTTGTCTGTTCTCTTCCCGGTGCGAACAATTTGCGTGCTGCTTTCCTAGATTGTGATTTGAAAGTCTTGGTGATGCGGGGGAAAGAAACTCTGGATTTAGGCAAGGGTCATGTTTTGAAATTCTTACCCACTCCCAGTCCACGTTGGCCGGAAGGACTTTGTACCTACGATCAGCAAACCCAAATTCTCTACACAGATAAGTTATTTGCAACTCATCTCTGTGGTGATGAAGTGTTTGATGATAACTGGGAAGCGCTTAAAGAAGACCAGCGTTACTACTTTAACTGCCTGATGGCTCCCCAAATTCCTCATGTGCAAGCAGCTTTGGAGAAAATCTCAGATTTGCAGGTGAGAATGTATGCTGTGGGTCACGGCCCCTTAGTACGCACCGGCTTAATTGAACTTACCAAAGCTTATGGAGAGTGGAGCCGTTCTCACAACGATCGCGAGATTTCCGTTGCCCTACTTTATGCTTCAGCTTACGGGAATACGGCGACTTTAGCACAAGCGATCGCTCTGGGACTAACTAAAGGTGGAGTTGCAGTCAAATCGATTAACTGCGAATTTGCTACCCCTGATGAAGTTCGCATCAACCTAGCACAGTCAGAGGGTTTTATCATTGGTTCTCCTACCATCGGTGGTCATGCGCCAACTCCTATTCATACTGCTTTAGGTATTGTGCTATCAAGCGGTGACAACAGCAAACTCGCTGGGGTTTTTGGTTCCTACGGCTGGAGTGGCGAAGCATTTGACTTAATCGAAGGTAAACTCCGGGATGCTGGATATCGGTTTGGCTTTGACACCTTGAAGGTCAAGTTTAAACCTGATGATGTCACTCTCAAGTTCTGTGAAGAACTTGGTACAGACTTCGCCCAAGCACTGAAAAAGGCTAAAAAGGTACGCGTACCACAACAAGCCGCTACTCCAGTGGAACAGGCTGTTGGTCGGATTGTTGGTTCCGTCTGCGTGGTGACAGCGAAACAAGGAGAAGTGTCTACCGCAATGTTAGGCGCTTGGGTTTCTCAAGCCACCTTCAACCCACCCGGATTAACTGTTGCGATCGCCAAAGACCGAGCGATCGAATCTTTGATGTATCCAGGCGGTAAGTTTGCCTTAAATATTTTACCTGAAGGCAATCATCAAGACTACATGAAGCATTTCCGTAAATCTTTTGCGCCTGGGGAAGACCGATTTGCCAACTTTAGTACAGCAGTTGCAGATAACGGCTGTACCGTCCTCACCGACGCGTTAGCATATTTGGAATGTTCAGTCAACCAACGTCTGGAATGTGGCGACCACTGGGTTGTGTATGCAACTGTGGATGAAGGTAAATTACTCAAGCCTGATGCTGTAACTGCTATCAACCATCGTAAAACTGGCACTCATTATTAGATAGTGAGAAATTTACAGCATTTTTCAGGTATTTAGACCACAGATGAGACAGGGAGTAGGGAGTGGGGAGTAGGGAGTGGTGTAGTTCAATTACTTGAAAAGCGCTGTAACTTAAGGGAACGGCTTTAGCTTAAATATAGCCAAGGCGTTTTATTAGAAAAATCCTTTTTTTCCTGTGGGATGGACATCTTGTCCGTCCCATTTTTTTGTCAAGATGCAGAGTCCGCCCAAGAGAATTTTAGTTATTGACTAAGTACAGCATTTCATTAATTCGTAGCGAATTAAATTTGACAATACCCTGCAATACCAATGCATCGGCTGACAATGCCAATGCATCGGCTGACAATGCCAATGCATCGGCTGACAATGCCAATGCATCGGCTGACAATGCCAATGCATCGGCTGACAATGCCAATGCATCGGCTGACAATGCCAATGCATCGGCTGACAATGCCAATGCATCGGCTAACAATGCCAATGCATCGGCTGACAATGCCAATGCGTCCCCTTGCATTAAAAACGCTACGATTTTACGCAAAGCTGTACTAAGCTATCTATCTCTAGACAGATATTGGAAGTTTTAAGTTTTAGATTACACACGATATACTTTTATATTACAAAACCATCTATTGTATTAAAAGGACTCCGACAAAACTCTGGTAGATTTCTGAAATGAGGAACCAGTGGCTAGGAAATGTGCCGAGTGCGATCGCTCAAAGCAGATGACGGAACTGCTGTTGCTGGTGTATTGCCTAGCTTACATCCAAGAGTAGGAGCATCCTTGCCCTGCGGCGAAATTATCACCGACCGAACACCAGAGTTATCAAGGAGTCTAAGCCAAGTGAATCCTAATGAGGGCAACATTAACAAACCATCTCTAGAAATCAACGCTTCTCGCCAGTTTACCCCTTGGCTGTATGAGCAAAACCTGAGTTTGTCCTTCACTACCTATCAAGCGGGGAAGTTATTCTTCATCGGCTTGCAACCAAACGGCAAATTATCTGTATTTGAACGTAGTTTTGAGCGGTGCATGGGGTTGTATGCTAATGGCAACAGCCTCTACATGAGTTCCCTGTATCAACTGTGGCGATTTGAAAACATCATCCAACCCGGACAAAACCACCAAGGCTACGATGCTCTTTATTTGCCCCAGATGAGTTATGTAACAGGAGATTTGGATATTCACGACATCGCTTTGAGTAGAGCAGAAGAAAAAGATTTAAATCCACAAAAATTAGTATTTGTCAATACCTTATTTAGTTGTTTGGCAACAGTCAGCGAAACCCACAGTTTCGTTCCTCTGTGGCAACCAACCTTTATCAGCAAGCTAGCGGCGGAAGATCGATGTCACCTGAATGGGTTGGCAATGCAGCAAGGAAAACCTAAATACGTCACTGCCGTCAGCCAGTCTGATGTAGGAGAAGGCTGGCGAGAGCATCGGGCAAATGGCGGCTGTGTCATTGACGTAGAAAGCAATGAAATCGTGTTACAGGGGCTGTCTATGCCCCACTCCCCCCGATGGCATCAGGAAAAACTCTGGCTGCTCAACTCAGGCGCGGGAGAGTTTGGCTTTGCCGACTTAAAGCGGGGAGTTTTTGAACCAGTCGCCTTCTGTCCGGGATATCTGCGCGGTTGTGTATTTTATGGCAACTTTGCAGTAGTGGGAATTTCCCAACCCAGGCATAACAAGACCTTTAGCGGTTTGCCCCTAGACGAGAAATTGCACCAGAAAAACGTTGAGCCTCGCTGCGCGTTACTGGTGATTGACCTGAGAAGCGGCGATATTGTTCATTCCCTGCGAATGGAGGGGGTAGTGCTGGAATTATATGACGTGGTAGCACTTTTGGGGGTACGTCGTCCAATGGCGATCGGATTTCGCAGCGACGAAATTCGGCGAGTAGTAACGGTGGGAGCGGATCAAAATTTCTAATAATTTAGAGGAATCAAGAGCAATGGCATCTAATCCAGCAGTTTTCAACCTTTCTGACCTTGACGGCAACAATGGTTTTGCGATCGCTTGGTCTTACCCAGACGCATCATCTAGTAGTGCCGGAGATATCAACGGCGACGGCTTCGATGACCTGATTATTCAGGCGGGAGCAGATGACTACGTAGTATTTGGCAGCAGCAACGGCTTTGGAGCAGTTTTCAACCTCTCGTCCCTGGATGGCAACAACGGCTTCGTGATCAATGTAAGTAAAGATTTCGGCTCCTCTGTCACCAGTGCCGGAGACATCAACGGCGACGGCATCGACGACCTGATTATCGGGGCATTGTTTGCCGATCCTAACGGACAGTATAATGCTGGGGAGACCTACGTAGTGTTTGGCAGCAGCAACGGCTTTGGATCAGTTCTCAACCTCTCGTCCCTGGATGGCAACAACGGTTTCGTAATCAACGGCATTGATGAGCGTGATTACTCAGGCCACTCCGTTAGTAGTGCCGGAGACTTCAATGGTGATGGCATCGACGATTTGATTATCGGGGCGACAGGTGCCGACCCCAACGGTAAAGAACGTGCTGGGGAGAGCTACGTAGTGTTTGGCAGCAGCAACGGCTTTGGAGCAGTTGTCAACCTTTCCGACCTCAATGGCAGCAACGGCTTCGTGATCAATGGTATTGATGAGCGTGACTACTCAGGCTCCTCTGTTAGTAGTGCCGGAGACATCAACGGCGACGGCTTCGATGACCTGATTATTAAAGCACCAGGTGCCGAGTCATTTGCTGGGGAGAGCTACGTGGTCTTTGGCAGCAGCAGTGGCTTTGAATCGGTCTTTAGCCTCTCATCTCTGAACGGCAGCAACGGCTTTATCAACGACATTGATGGAACACTCAGCAGCGCCGGAGACTTCAACGGTGACGGTTTTGATGACCTCGTTATCTGGACAACAAATAACATCCGCGGACCGGAGACTGTTGGGGAGAGCTACGTAGTGTTTGGCAACAGCATCGGCTTTGGAGCAGTCCTCAGTCTCTC
Source organism: Nostoc sp. CHAB 5715 (assembly GCF_020829685.1). Taxonomy (GTDB): domain Bacteria; phylum Cyanobacteriota; class Cyanobacteriia; order Cyanobacteriales; family Nostocaceae; genus Nostoc. The sequence continues at coordinate 4,888 of NZ_JAIVFR010000109.1, forward strand.
AGACCTCAACAGCAGCAACAGCTTCGTAATCAACCCCATTATTCCAGGTGACGGTTTAGGCTCCTGGGTCAGCAGTGCCGGAGATTTCAACGGTGACGGCTTTGATGACCTAATTATCGGCGCAAAATATTCTGAGCAGAACTACGTAGTGTTTGGCAGCAGCGGTGGCTTTGGAGCAGTGCTCAATCTCTCGGATCTCAACGGCAGCAACGGCTTGGTGATTAAAGCCATTAACGTAGATAGCTACTCACGCTCCTGGGTCAGCAGTGCCGGAGATTTCAACGGCGATGGCTTTGATGACGTGAGTATCGGGCAAGGTTTTGATCGAATCTACACTAAACCTGATGGAAAGAGATACGTCATTTTTGGCTTTGCCACTACTACAACTCCTAATCAACCTCCAGTCGCAGTTGCCGACACAGCTACTATTAACGAAGATACTGCCCTTAACATTTCAGTCTTAGCCAACGACAGCGACCCGGATAGCAATCCCTTAACGGTGACAAATGTCAATGGTAGTACGGTGACTGTTGGCACTCCTATTACCCTAAGTTCTGGTGCTTTACTGACTCTCAACGCTGATGGCACTTTTGCTTACAACCCCAACGATCAATTTGAAACTTTGGGTGTAGGTGAAACCGATAGCGATCGCTTTACTTACACAATCAGCGATGGTAGCTTTAGTAGTACAGCTAGCGTCAACCTAACCATCAACGGTGTGAATGACGCACCAGTTGCAGTCAATGATACTGTTACTGCTTCCAAAAATACTGCTGTGAGTATACAAGCTAATACCTTGCTGGCTAATGATAAAGATGTTGATAGCACCAGCCTCACCATCACTGGTGTCAGCGCTGCAACTAACGGCACTGCGGTGCTGAAAAATAACGGCACTCCCAATAACTCAGCAGATGACTTTATTGTGTTTACCCCAACTTGTGGGTTTAGTGGTGCGGCTAGCTTTAACTACACCATTAGCGATCGCCAACTCACCAGCACTGCTAAAGTTACTATCCAAGTAGGCGATCGCCTTTTTGGTGGCAACGGCAATGATGTCCTCCACGGCACTCCTGGTAATGACTACCTCAATGGCGGCAATGGCAAAGATAAACTTTACGGTGGTAATGGCAAAGACACCCTCAATGGCGGCAATGGTAACGACCTTTTGTGCGGTAGTCTTGGTAGCGATATCCTCACGGGTGGTAATGGCAAGGATAAATTTGTCTTCGCTGCTGGAAAAGGTACTGATATTATTACCGACTTTTGCAAAGGCAACGATTTGATTGGCTTGTCTGGTGGTCTGACCTTCAATCAACTAAGTTTCGCTGGTAACAACATCATAGTGACTGCTACTGATGAAATCTTGGCAACGCTAACTGGCATTAGTACCACAACACTCACTGTCGCTAATTTTACTATTCTCTAATATTAATGGGAGCAAGACTTTGCTCCCATTAAAAAGCAATAATTACTATAGAACCAGCCTTACGATCAAACTGACTATAAATTCACAGTTAGTAACAGAAATTACAAATATTTTGTAAACTATAATTCGACACCTCAACGCCACACTACCGAGTGAAGATTCTGGATGGCAATGCGATCGCTTCTAAAAATCTTTGTAACAGATGAATTGACTGTGCAATTTCAGTATTAAAGCGGAAACAACATAAACTCACTTACTGAAATTCCGCAATTGCCACCAGGACAACTGCAAAAACGCAGTGTAGCCTTTAACTAGAAAAACAGCATCAGGCAATTGTTAAACAAAATGCCAACTTTCACCACTAAACTTTTATAATATTTGTTGTTCTTATGACTCCAAAACACACCAAAATTCAATTTCCCCTTTGGCACTATCTGAATCAGCCTTTATTTAGTCAGGATACTAAATTAGTATTGAATCCCCAACGCTTTGCATTGATCTGGCGTCTTCGACTTCTAGAACGCTGCTGGGCTAAAGAATGTGATGCCAAAGGGCCTCAACAGCATTAAATACTTCAAAAGCCGTAAAACTAAGCCTCGTCTACAGAATGAGGCTTTTTGCCATCAAGTAAAGCACTGACAGTCATATCTCCCATAACATTAATCGCAGTGCGGCAGCGATCCAGAAACCAGTCTACAGTAACTAGCAAAGCAATATATTGGGTAGGTAAGCCTACAGAAGTGAACACCAGTGTCATCGTTACCAGTCCAGCATTGGGAATATTCGCCGCACCTACAGATGCAAAAATTGAGGTAAGGATAACAATTAACTGCTGTCCTAGACTCAGATGTTGCCCAATTAGTTGGGAAATATACAATGCAGACATTGCTTCATAGAGGGCAGTACCATCATTATTGAAATTTGCCCCTACTAATGCCCCCAAGGCAGCAGAAGATTCTCTTAAACCGACTTTTGTTTGCAAAACCTCAAAGGTTACGGGCATTGCCGCCGCAGAGGAAGAAGTTGAGAAAGCTGTCAAAAAGGCATCAGAACCGCCAACGAGGAATTTTAGCGGGTGTACCCAAGAACCAAATTTTACTCTGGTAAGGTAGTAGCACGCCTGCAATAACAGCGCTAATAGCACCGATACGATAAATGCACCCAAAGATTTAAACGGTGCAAATCCTTGCATAGCAACTGTTTTAGCAACAATCCCAAAGACTGCCAAAGGCACTAAGGCAATTACCCAGTTGAGGACACGGACTACCGCCTCAAACAAAATCCCGATGACATCCTCTATCGGCTGGTATCCTTTTTTTCCTTGAGCAATTTGTTCAGATTTTAATGCCCGCAGGACGATGCCAAAACTCAGGGCAATCACAATTAGTTGGATGACATTATTATCAACTAATGGCTTCAGGACAGCTTCCGGTACAGCATCTTTGACTATTCCCCAAGGATCAACACTCTGAGTAGTTATTTCTGTAGTTGTTGAGGTGGCTACATTGCCCCAAGTCCCTGGACGCAGCACATTTGCTACGAGAAGCCCAACTAAAATAGCTACAGTAGTGTTAGTTAAAAGTAGCACTGCTAACCGCCGTCCGGCTGTACCAGGGATATTCGTAGTCATTAAGGTGTGCAGCACCGCTACCAAAATCAGGGGCGTAGCTAGGGCGCGGAGAGCCTTTAGCACCAACTCTGCCGGAATTGCTAAATTGTTGATTAAAGTGGCATTGCTTGGATTGGGATTCCCTGCACCAAGGGCAATTCCAACACTAACTGCGGCTACTAGGGCGATGAGAATTTGCAATGTGAGAGGGATACGCTGCCACCAAGGGCTAGCTTTGGTTTTAGGCGAAGTAGTACTCTCTTTTTGAATCATTAGTTAGATGCTGATTAATTGCTGTAACTATTAAAACAACACTTATGACAGTGACAATTTCGGAAAAATAACAGCTTTAATTTTAGGTAAAAACTGTTAATCTAAGATTTCGTTGCTTTGCAAAATCTAGCTCGAAAGGGTATACCACAAGGTAGACCTCTAGAGATATCTTGGCTTGTGGTTGGAGATGCTTATGTCCTTTGTCCCTTTACATATTCATAGTGACTACAGTCTACTTGATGGGGCAAGTCAGCTACCAGAGTTGGTGGATCAAGCGATCGCACTGGGAATGAAAGCGATCGCCCTTACCGATCATGGTGTCATGTATGGGGCGGTTGAATTGTTCAAAATCTGCCGTAGTCAAAATATTAAGCCGATTATTGGCAATGAAATGTATGTAATTAACGGCGATATCGAGAAACAAGAACGCCGTCCGAAATATCATCAAGTCGTTTTAGCTAAAAATACCAAAGGTTACAAAAATTTAGTCAAATTAACCACTATTTCTCACCTCAAAGGTGTTCAAGGCAAAGGAATTTTTTCTCGTCCTTGTATTAATAAAGATTTACTAAAACAATATCATGAAGGCTTGATTGTCACCAGCGCTTGCTTGGGTGGAGAAGTTCCCCAAGCAATTCTCAGTGGTAGACCAGATGCAGCCCGAAAAGTTGCTCAGTGGTATAAAGATGTATTTGGTGATGATTATTATCTAGAAATTCAAGATCACGGTTCCCAAGAAGACCGGATTGTGAATGTTGAAATCGTCAAAATTGCGCGGGAACTAGGGATTAAATTTGTTGCTACCAATGATTCGCATTTTATTTCTTGTTTTGACGTTGAAGCCCATGATGCCTTGCTATGTATTCAAACTGGTAAGCTAATTATTGAAGATAAGCGGATGCGTTATAGCGGCACAGAGTATCTCAAATCTGGTGAGGAGATGCAGCAGCTATTTCGTGACCATTTACCGGATGATGTAATTGCCGAAGCGATCGCCACTACTGAAGAGGTTGCCGCTAAAGTCGAGCCTTACAATATTATGGGTGAGCCTCAGATTCCTACACCCCCCATTCCTTCTGGTCATACTGCTGACACTTACGCTGAAGATGTTGCATGGAGTGGACTTTTAGAACGGTTAAATCGCAAATCTCGCAATGAAGTCGATTCCGTTTATAAAGAAAGATTGGAATACGAACTGAAAATGATTCAGCAGATGGGTTTTTCCAAATACTTTTTAGTGGTATGGGACTACATCAAATTTGCTAGAGATAATAACATTCCTGTGGGGCCAGGTCGGGGTTCTGCGGCTGGGTCATTAGTTGCATACTCGATGCGAATTACCAACATTGACCCTGTGCATCATGGGTTACTATTTGAACGTTTTCTGAACCCAGAACGTAAATCTATGCCTGATATTGATACGGATTTCTGTATTGAACAACGGGATAAAGTAATTGAATATGTAACTGATAAATATGGTGCAGATAGAGTTGCCCAAATTATTACTTTTAACCGCCTAACTTCTAAAGCCGTTTTGAAAGATGTCGCCAGGGTATTAAATATTCCCTATGGTGAAGCTGACAAAATGGCGAAATTAATTCCTGTAGTGCGGGGAAAACCAACGAAACTCAAGGTGATGATTTCCGACCAAACTCCAGAACCAGAGTTTAAACAAAAATATGAGAAAGAACCCCATGTTCGCCATTGGCTTGATATGGCAATGCGAATTGAAGGAACTAACAAAACTTTTGGTGTTCACGCAGCCGGTGTAGTAATTTCTGCCGATCCACTTGATGAAATTGTCCCTCTACAAAAGAATAATGACGGTTCGGTGATTACCCAGTATTTCATGGAAGACCTAGAATCAATGGGTTTGTTAAAAATGGATTTTCTGGGTTTACGGAACCTGACGCTAATTCAAAAAACCCTTGATTTAATTCAAGAAACTAAAGGATATCCTGTTGATCCTGATGAAATCACCTACCAGGAAAGAAGAGCACAGAAGATATTAGCTAAAGGTGAACATAGCGCCCTACCTAACGAAGTGAGAAAAACTTATGAATTATTAGAAGCAGGTAACTTAGAAGGGATATTTCAATTAGAATCTTCTGGGATGCGTCAAATCGTGGAAGATTTGAAACCTTCTAATATAGAAGATATTTCTTCAATTTTGGCACTTTATCGACCTGGGCCATTAGATGCGAAACTGATTCCTAAATTTATTGACCGTAAACATGGTCGAGAACAGATTGATTATCAACATACCATTTTAGAACCAATATTAGACGAAACCTATGGAATTATGGTCTATCAAGAGCAAATCATGAAAATTGCTCAGGATATGGCGGGATATTCTTTAGGACAAGCTGACTTGCTGCGTCGGGCAATGGGTAAAAAGAAAGTTTCTGAGATGCAAAAGCAGCGAGAAAAATTCGTGGATGGCGCAGCGAAAAACGGTGTTCAGAAAAAAGTTGCGGATGAATTATTTGAGCAAATGTTAAAGTTTGCTGAATATTGTTTAAGCTATGACACAGAAATCTTGACAGTAGAATATGGATTATTGCTGATTGGAGAGATTGTAGAAAAAGGCATTGAGTGTACTGTGTACAGCGTTGATAATAATAGAAATATTTACACCCAACCTATAGCACAGTGGCACGATCGCGGACAACAAGAGGTGTTTGAGTATTGCTTGGAAGATGGTTCAATAATTCGGGCAACAAAAGACCATAAATTTATGACTGTTGATGGTCAAATGTTGCCAATTGATGAAATATTTGAACGCGAATTGGATTTGATGCGGGTTGTGGGGAGTGGGGGATGAGGAGCACTTGAGTGGAGTTCAAAGCCTCGTTAACGGAGTTCAAAGACTCGTTAACGGAGTTCAAAGACTCGTTAACGGAGTTCAAAGACTCGTTAACGGAGTTCAAAGACTCGTTAACGGAGTTCAAAGACTCGTTAACGGAGTTCAAAGAC
>NZ_JAIVFR010000010.1 GCF_020829685.1 Nostoc sp. CHAB 5715
AGAGTGCTGCATACTCAGCATTAGGCTGTTGGGCAGATTGTAAATAAGCATCTACAATTTCTTGATACACTCGATTAGACTGAGCAAATTGCCGTTGCTCTAAGAAACTGCGAATACCCCCACTGGTGGCTACTCCAGTGCTGTAAAGTAAACGGTCAACAAGGGGAACGCTGATTAACTGGGCAAAAAAACTACGGGAGTAGTCTTCGCCAAAGTCGGAAAGTCCGGCGGGGGTAGTGAGAATTAAAGATTTGAATAAATCAGGATGATCTGATGCTACTCGAATTGTAAAGGCTGCGGTCAAAGAAGAAGCGATCGCTGTTACTGGCCCAGTACAAGTCTGCTCGAAAAACTCCCGAATCGTGGTTAAATAATCTTCAATCTTATAACTCCGTGCCGGATGCTCAGACCTACCCCAACCGATTAAATCTGGCGCAATGACCCGATATTCGGCGGCAAAAGCCGGATAGACTTTCGACCACTCATAAGCAGAAGATCCACCACCAAAGGCGTGCAGAAACACTAAAGTTTCCCGATCATCTTTTGTTGTAAAATTGTCCTGCCAAGGTGACTTAGTGGCTGTATAATATACCATCCTACCTAGTGAGGTATTTATAGAGCGTTGTTCAAATCCTTGTGGTTGAAACATAAGTACTTTTTATTGACTGTAGTATTTAAGTAGCATGAGTAACAGAATAGACCTGTAGATGCGTGTACACGGAGAAAGCATTTGATAATTTATCCGCGTCACAAAAGCCAACGAGTGAGCTTATTCCTTCAATGTATGGGATGAATCGCTACTCGCTGTCTTGGTCATTAGTCAGTAATCATTAGTGGCGAGTCTACGAAAATCGTGAAAAACCTACTAATGACTTCTTGACTAGATTTACCTGCGGCTTGAAGCTGTAGGATGAGTTAACGCATCTCCTTTGGTTCCCCCAGAATACTTATCTATTTAGTTCAAACTTGTCACTCATTGTTATTATCGGCGAATCAATCACTTTAAAACTTCTTCCTACCATCAGATTAAGTAGATATAAAATTACTGGATTACTTGTAAAGATTTGGTGATTTTTTTTCATAGTGAAAAGTAACTTAGCGTTGAAACTACTGTTTTATAAGGGTTTGTCGTGGTATCGAGTATTACTAAAGCGGGAATAAATCATAAGTTTTTATGCTAGTCTATCAAGAAACTCATAAATAATTCTGAGCGTCAATAAAATTCAAAATGCTCATTTTAACAAGCTATTAATTCTAGTTCAACATGTAGAAACATAGCTTTTGATGTATTACTAAATCTAATTATTATCTAAGTAATAGTAAGGCGGGATGTCATGGTACAGGCTACTCTTCAATTAAATAAACTACCAACGATTGAAGACGCTAAATTTGCGCTTGACTTTAATATACAAAATGAAATTAAAGTTTTAGCTTGGGGGGAGCAGGTGGAGTCAGCTATTGACGCTGGCAGAGTGACTGTACCTACTTGTATTTGTTTAGACTTAGAAGACTTAAAGTGTTTTGAACCAGTAGAGCGCCAATATGAACGCTGGGGAGTAATTTTTCACAATTCTATAGCAATACAGCCATCAAATCCAGCATTTCCAGCCTATTCAGGGCTAACAGTCCTAATGGGAGCGCCCAAAAGCGGATTTTTAGAAGCTACTTTCTTGCATCCGGTTAATTCAGTTAGCGCCTTTGTCACTAGTTCGCAACGGCTAGTGCTTTCCGCCTACGATCGCGATCGGCAACTCATCGCTCAAACTGCACTACCAAGCCCTAATCTTGCCAATTCCGACTCGGCAATTTCCCCCAATAGCTTATTATCTATAACTGGGAATAACATCTACAGCGTTACCTTCTGTGCTTTTGATGGCCAATTCACCCTTGATAACTTTCGTTTTTATCTTTAAAAACCCTTTATGCCCTTGCTCTGAGCCATTTAAAATGGTATCTTGATTTCCGCCCTGCTGTACTAGTTTACTATAGACCTCTTGCATAAATCAAACAATTTGAACCCCAAAGAGCCACTCCCCCGCTTTGTCTCCCCTCCCCAAGAATAAGGGGAGGGGTTGGGGGTGTTAGGGACTTTTGCAAGAGGTCTTATGCTGTCCTTAAAAACCGGGCATCTTCTGGTTTGGGTCTTCACCCTTTCTTCAACCGTAGTACAACTTATACAATAGTTAATTTCGTAATCAAGTAGGTAAAAACTGTGGCACAGGCTTCGTCTTCTTGGCAGCAATTGATCAACCAGATCCCCAACTGGAACTGGTCGCTTCCAAAGTTCAAGACAAAGGGAGCAACAAAGCAGCAAACATTTAAGCGCTTCTCTGGGCCTGGGGGCTTTCTTGGGTTCTTGACAATCGTCGTCACCATGTTGTTGTGGAACTGGATGCTGCTATTGGCTCTCTCAATCGGCGTTGGGATAATGGTATTGGTTTACTCAATGCAAGAGTGGGACTGGCAATTACACTGGTCTAAGATACGTAAGTTCTTAAACAGTTCAAATCGTCGGTTAGCCTTAGCAGTCATAAGTGGTGGTCTTGCTACTGTCACTACTTACATGGCCGCTGCAATTTGGGTTGACTCTCACAGTTCCTGGATTGCTGCTGGTGCGATTGTGCAAGGCGTGGGAACACTGTTAACTTTAATTTTATTGGTCTGGCAAATTATCAACTTCTATGAAAATCGAGAAGACCACCTCGATCAGTTGTTGGTAAATTTAACAGAAAAAGATCCATTAAAGCGGATGATTGCCCTACGTCAATTAACTAAAGTCATCAGCCGTAAGCGAGTTGATTCTTCAGTGCAGCAAGATGTTGTGGAATGCTTGCAACTCCTACTCTCTCGAGAGGAGGAAGTTACGATCAGAGAGGCAGCTTTTAAGAGTTTACAAGCCTGCGATCGCTTACAAGTTCTACCCCCCAAAACAGCAACAACTTTCACACCCGTATCAGCTAAAATCAAACACCACGTTTATTAGTCATTAGTCATTAGTCATTAGTCATTGGTCATTAGTCATTAGTCATTAGTCATTGGTCATTAGTCATTAGTCATTGGTCATTAGTCATTAGTCATTAGTCATTAGTCATTAGTCATTAGTCATTGGTCATTAGCCATTGGGCATTGTCTCCCTCATCTCCCTCATCTCCCTCATCTCCCTCATCTCCCTCATCCTCCCCCTGCCCAATGCCCAAAACTTATTTTCGAGACAACCGTCCATTGCGAACTTGCACTACCGGATGATTGTATCGCCGTACCAATTGTTCATCGTGGGTGCTAACAATTACTGTAGCCCCAAAGGAATTTAACTTCTGCAGAATCTGGATCACTTGCCAGGAATTATCTGGATCGAGATTTCCAGTCGGCTCATCCGCCAACAGCAACGGTGGTGTACCAACGATCGCACGAGCAATACTCACCCTCTGTTGCTCTCCCCCAGACAGCTGATCTGGAAAGCAGTTAGCTTTACTCAGCAAACCCACCAGCTTCAAGGTTGGTTCTAAGCGTCGTTGAATTTCTTTACGGGTATACCCTTGAGCTTGCAGTACAAAAGTTACATTTTCCGCTACTGTTCGCTGGGTAATCAGTTTGTAGTCTTGAAACACAATGCCAATCCGTCGCCGCAAAAATGACAAGCGATCGCCCCGTAAACCTGCTACATTACATCCATCAACAATTACTTCTCCCTGCGTCGCTAACTCCTGGCCATATAGCAGTTTCAAGAGCGTTGATTTACCAGAACCACTTGGCCCTGTGATAAACAAAAATTCTCCCTTTTTTACCTCAAGGTTCGCATTCAACAAGGCGTGAGTGCCATTAGTATAAGTCTTAGTTACAGATTGCAATTGCACCTTGACAGTAGTATTGCTACCGTGCTGTTGAGTTTTGTCCTCTCTATGAACGGATTTGTCTGTTTTAACTTGAGTTGTTAATACTGGCATTGTTAAATTTTCCTTATCCCCACCACCAAATAGCTTACGGGTTTAGATTTGATATTCCTTTCAAAAATAAGGATTCCCAGGTTTCGCCTGGGAATTGAAAACTCAACAAAGAAAATTTAAAATTTTTTGAAGACTTTAATACTAACTAAGTAATAGCACCTACTCCCCACTCTCCAGTACAGACGCGATTAATCGCGTCTCTTCCCACTCCCCACTCTTAACTAATAGCACCCCTTGCTGTCAAACGATAAACAAAAGCTTTCACAGCAAACGCTGGCAAAGCCAACATCCGCCGCCAACGCCAAGGTTCTTGATAAAGCCGATACAACCATTCCAAATTATTATTTCCTAACCAGGCTGGAGCGCGAGTTTTAGTTCCCGACCAAATATCAAAACTACCACCAACACCAATCCAAATTGCTTGGGGACACAAATGGCGGTTTTCGGCAATCCATAACTCTTGACGTGGCACTCCCAAACCGACAAAAATCACTTGTGGCTGCAATTGAACCAGAGTTTCTCGCAATTGTGCTTCTTCTTCTGGGGAATGGTAGCCTGAGTGAGTGCCAACTATACTCAAATCTGGAATTTGCTGCTGCCAAAAATCTGCCGCAGTTGAAGCCACTCCAGGCGCTGCACCATAGAAAAAAACCTTTGCTCGTGTTTTGTGTTGCCCGATTTCTTGCAAAAGTTTTTCTGCTAGTTCAATCCCCGGAAAACGCTGCACTTTTTGCCATAATAGCCATCGCAAATACAGAACAACCCCGGCTCCATCTGGAATCACTAATTCAGCATTTTTAATGATCTGAGCTAAGATTTGATTCTGCTCTGCCTGCATAGTCATTTCTGCATTGAGCGTTACTACATGAATCCCTCTGCCTGCACGCAGGCATTCTAACAACCAGCCTGGATAGTTAGCCATCACATGAACTGGTATTCCCAACACTGAAAATGCTTCATTGCCTTTAGACATAGCTTATTCTGGATTAACCTCACACCAGATTTCCTTGAATGTTAAGTTTATCAAATTTTTTATATTAGAACTTAGGCAGAAGAGATTCCCATTGCCCTGCAACAATAGAAAGCATAAGTAATTAGTCTTGGGCGCTTGTACTTGGGCTGAACCAGTCCAAACTTGATTGTTGAAGTGTAATATTCTACTAAGTATAAAACGCTCAACTCGTAACTCTGGTTCCGGGAACAGAAGCCCCCACTATACTGCTTGCAGTTAGTGTGGGAGTATGTCACGAAACTCGACTTTCTGGTTAAGGTAGTGTAACGGGCTGAAGTTGGCTATGAGTAAAATTCGTATCGCTCTGATTGAAGATCATGACCTAACTCGTGTAGGTATTCGGACAGCACTACTACAAAAAGATGACATTGAAGTTGTAGGTGAAGCTGCTAATGCTGCTGACGGGCTAAAGATGTTAAAAATGGTACGACCAGATATTGCCATTGTAGATATTGGTTTACCAGATAAGGATGGCATTGAGCTAACACGGGAGTTAAAATCTAGTGCTAATGGGCAGCAGCTACTAACAAAGGTGTTAATTTTGACGCTGCGGGATAACAAAGAAGCCGTATTGGCAGCTTTTGCGGCTGGTGCAGACTCTTACTGTATGAAAGATATCAAATTCGATAATTTGCTGGAAGCAGTACGAGTAACTTACAATGGCAACGCTTGGATCGATCCAGCGATCGCTCGGATTGTATTACAACAAGCGCAACAAAATCCTCAAAAGTTGGAATCAGCTTTTGTAGATAGCAAGACCATTGCCTCTAATCCTGATTATGTCGAGAATCTGGAAGGAATTCAACCTTACACCCTGACAGAAAGAGAATTGGAAGTGCTACAGTTGATTGTCGAAGGTTGTAGTAATGCAGTAATTGCCGAAAGGCTTTACATCACTGTTGGGACTGTTAAAACTCACGTTCGCAATATTTTGAATAAGCTATGTGCCGATGACCGTACCCAAGCAGCAGTCCGCGCCTTGCGTTCTGGGTTAGTAGGATAAGGTTAAATTGAGTGAACAGTTATCAAGTTTTAAAACACTGATAACTTATAGCTGTTGAAAATGATTAGTTATTAATTTTTGTTGATTCTCAGGTGGGATAAAAATTATATTATCTCGCCATTCAAATATGTGAAAACTAAAGTCAAATATGGCTGATATCGGAGTGGACAAACTTAAGCTCATGGTGGTAGATGATGAGCCAGATAACTTAGATTTACTCTACCGCACTTTTAGGCGAGATTTTCAAGTATATAAAGCCAATCATGCCTTTGGCGCTCTAGAAATCTTGGATCAGTTTGGTGAAATGGCGGTGATTATTTCTGACCAAAGAATGCCAGAAATGAATGGCACTGAATTTTTTAGTCGCACCGTAGAGCGCTTTCCAGACACGATTCGGATTTTGTTAACTGGTTTTACTGATGTCGAAGATTTGGTGGATGCGATTAACTCCGGTCAGGTATTCAAGTACATTACCAAACCTTGGAATCCTGAACGGCTCAGAGCCTTAGTTGAGCAAGCCACTGATACATATCGTCTAGTTAAGAAGCGCACGCAAGAGTTGGGTCGGGCCCTACAGCGAGAATCTTTGTTTAATGCTGTAACAACGGCAATTCGGGAGTCTCTAGACTACGACAGTATGCTGCAAAAAATTGTCGCAACTATTGGACAAACATTTGAAGCTAGCAATTGCTTGCTTAGACCAGTAGAGGGCGATCGCCTCACACCAGACCAGTTCTCATACCGCGATCCCAAATCCGATGTATCAGATTGCTTCTTCGACCCCAGTGTTTTAATTCAAAAAGTGCTGGAAACCGGTCATTATCAACTTGCTCAAGATGTATATGAGGGTAATCCTTCTCACCACCTAGTTGTGCCACTTAGCTATCAGCAGCATTTATTGGCTGTGCTGGTTCTCCACCAATGGGGACGCGATCGCCCTTGGCAAGACGAAGACATTCAACTAATTGCAGGCGTTGCCGAACAAGCAGCCTTAGCCCTCTCTCAAGCAAAACTCTACCAGCGCCTCCAAGAAAAGCAACAGCAGATTCACAATGAGTTGGAGGTAGCCCGCCAAATTCAATACAACTTGCTACGCCAAACTTTACCTGACATCAAAGGTGTGAAGGTGCAAGCCTGCTGTTACCCAGCGCGGGAAGTAGGAGGCGATTTTTTTGAAGTTTTTGTCCATCCCAAAGGCGATTTGTGGTTGGCAGTGGGTGATGTCTCTGGAAAGGGCGTCCCAGCTGCTTTATTTATGGCTAGTATTATTTCAGTTTTGCGCCGGGAATTATCTCAAGAAGCACCAGCCGAGCCAAATGTGGTCATGCAGAACCTCAACCACGCTCTCAGTGAAGACTTAATTAGCAACAATTATTTCATCACTCTTGTGTTAGCCTGTTATACCCCTACCACTAAGGAACTTGTCTACACTAATGCAGGTCATATTTATCCACTATTATGGTCACGTCAAGGTGTTTTAACCGACAATCCCAATTACCTGAAAGTTCGCAGCGTTCCTTTAGGGATCTTGCCTAAGTGGCAGGCACAGTCTGGTCGCTTGATTCTCGCTGCTGGAGACACATTGTTACTGGCCAGCGATGGAATTACAGAAGCTAAGGTATCAAATAATCCTGATTCAACAGTAAAAACCGAGTCTGGCGTTGACCCAGTTAACCATTCTATGCTGAATCAAGATGGTCTTTGGCAACTCTTGCAACAAGAGCAACAACCGCTTTCTCTTAACCATTTACTAGCTCGCATCCAGGCAGATAACCACGTTCAAGAAGATGATCAAACTATACTTTCACTGGAGATTTTGTAAGTGATGAAAAGTGAGCTTCATGTACCAAGTGACTTGAGTTTTCTTAATATTGTCGAAACTTGGCTGCTGGGATGTTTAAAAATCCAATTAGGAGACTCTGTGGACTGGTCACGGCAATCAAGCCGTTTGAGGCTGGCTTTAGTAGAAGCCTACTCAAATGCAGTCCGTCATGCCCACAAGGACAAACCAAATTTACCGATTTTACTGCGTTTGGAAGTGAAAGACCGGGATCTTGCTCTCGAAGTTTGGGACTACGGCGAAGGCTTTGATATGTCTAACTACTATGCTCCAAACCCGATGGAAAAACAAGAAGGTGGTTATGGTTGGCTAATTATGAATCGTCTCATGGATAAAGTAGACTACCAGTTGCAAATTGATGGTGCCAACTGTCTAAAGTTAGAAGCTACTTTACCCGAATTAGTGAAATAGACAAAAGTTACTACTTTTCAAGTAATGTGTTATCTGAATTTTCTGTGATTGGATTTTCTTTGGGGTACGATCAAACATTGCCTAAGCTATTATACTTATTTGCTAGTTTTCACGACGTAAAGAAAGTAACTCTTGGGGAGAAGCTAAAAGTTTGATTTTAGTATATGAAATTTGCCGTTGTTGGTTGAGGATAAATAACCACAAGACATTCACACTACACCAGGAAGTTTGTGCTTTGCCTGTTACTTGGACTTGAATCGTAGCGTTTTCTAAAGCCTCAGCTATTCCCGTGTTGGGATAAGCTTTAATATTTTGGCCTTCTTGTTTTAAGTAGGCTGCGATCGCATCTGTTCCCACAATATCAGATTCAAATGGTGGACGCATCACACCATCTACGGCAAATAAGGCAGCAGTTGCCTCAAATTCTCCTGCATTTAAGGTTTCAAAATAACGCAGTACACTTGTTTCTGTAATTCCCTCAATCTGGAATTCTTCTTTCAACTGTTCAGCAGAGGTCACGTCGCTTCGCTCCGAATTCAAAATTTAAAATTCAAAATTTACAATCTCCATAAATTTACTTATGGGGTTGGATAATTTTTTACTTTGAGAGTAAAATTATCTGTATTATGCTACCTAAATATTAATTTCAATACAAAAATAGCTAAAAAGAAACCTGCTGTTGAGATAGATTGCCGCATTTGTACAAATCTTCCTGACGATGGTTGAGATGTTGCAATATAGCGGTTCTCAATTGCACGGGAATACAGACCACTCGTAAAGGCACAGCATTGCTGTGCCTTTACCATGTTTTGAATCCAAACTAGACTGCTATAAATAAAATTTATATAAGTAAGTCGGCACAATAAAAGCAAACTGTGTGAAGAAAAGTAAACAAGGCTCAAAGCCTTTTTCCCCCAGCAAGAACTGCCCCCTACCCCCTGCCTGATGCCAACGATAATTATTTATGCCGACCTACTTAGAATAAGCAACAAATGTTAATCAAAGGTATTGACTACGTAATGTAAAATTAAATCGCCTTTATTTAGGCAAAATTTAGATAAAAAAATGAATCAGTATTCTGTAACAAGCAGCAATGTAGTGAAAGAGAAAGCTGGCGAGTTGGGCTTTCACAAAGTTGGAATTGCTGCTGTAGATAGGATAGATACCACAGAAGCGCAGAGGTTACAAGCATGGATTGAACTGGGTTATCACGCCGATATGGAATGGATGGCTAACCCAAAACGCCAGGATATTCGCTTAGTTATGCCAGAGGCGCGATCGCTAGTGTGTGTGGCGCTAAATTACTATACGCCACATCAACGGAAAGAAGGCAAGGAATACGCCAAAATTTCTCGTTATGGCTGGGGAAGGGATTATCACTTGGTAATGCATAAAAAACTCAAGCAGTTAGCCAGATGGTTAGAATCACTTGGTGAAGGTGTATTAGCTCGTTATTATGCAGATACTGGTCCGGTGCAAGATAAAGTGTTGGCTCAACTTGCCGGAATTGGTTGGATTGCCAAAAATGGTAATGTGATTACACGAGAATATGGCTCTTGGGTATTTTTGGGAGAAGTGTTGACTAATTTGGAATTAGAGAGCGATCGCCCACATACAGAACACTGCGGTAGCTGTACTCGTTGTCTTCAGGCTTGTCCTACGGGTGCAATTACTCAGCCTTTTGTCGTGGATGCTAATCGTTGTATTGCTTATCATACGATTGAAAATCGGGCAGAGGAATTGCCAGAGACAGTCACACTCAATTTACAAGGCTGGGTTGCTGGTTGTGATATTTGCCAAGATGTTTGTCCTTGGAATCAACGTTTTGCCAACACAACTGATATTGAAGAGTTTCAGCCTTATCCTGCGAATATTGCTCCCCAACTGCTAGAATTAGCCAAAATCTCAGATCAGGAGTGGAATAAACGATTTCCAGCATCTGCCTTGCGGCGGATTAAGCCAGAAATGTTACGACGCAACGCCCTAGCTAATCTTGACGCATCCAGGCGAAATAATGACCCCGAAAGTAATTATTTTTGATTTTGATGGCACTATTGCTGATACAGTAGATGCCCTTGTAAGTATTGCTAATCGTCTAGCTGTAGACTTTGGTTATAGACACATAAGCCCAGAGCAATTATCCCTACTTAAAAACTTAACATCTAGGGAAATTATTAAATACTCAGGAGTTTCTCTATTTAAAATACCTTTTTTAGTTAAAAAAGTTAAAGGAGAATTAAAAAACAAAATCCCAGAATTAAAGCCAATTCCGGGAATTAAAGAAGCATTAATCGAACTACAAAATGAAGGCTATAAGCTGGGGATTATCACTTCTAATTCTAAAGAAAATGTGACGCAATTCCTGACAATCAATGATTTAAATCACTTATTTGATTTTATCTACTCAGGAATTACGATTTTTGGTAAAACAACCATAATCAATAATGTATTAAGGCAAAATCAACTCCAACCTCAAGAAGTTATTTATGTCGGAGATGAAACCAGAGATATCGAAGCATCAAAGAAAGCAAATATCCAAGTGATTGCAGTAACTTGGGGCTTTAATTCACCGCAAGTACTAGCCAAGCAAAATCCAGATTATTTAATTCAGCGGCCTAGCGAACTATTAGAAGTGATGAATGGTAGTCATTAGTCATTGGTCATTGGTCATTAGTCATTAGTCATTAGTCATTAGTCCAAGAGAAACCACGTCCCTTGTGGAGATAGTTTGAATTAGTCTTAATTAGGACTTACACCAGGGCTATTTCGTTCTAGACATAAACCGCCCAGAACTGAAGTTCCGGGCTAATAGTCCAAGTCCACTAAAGTGGACTAAAAGCCTTTCTTAGTCCACTTTAGTGGACTTTTGCTATTAGCCTCAGAATTCATTCTGAGGCGGGCTAGATGAGAATGAAATAGCCCTAGGACTTACACACTGTACAAATTCATCGTGATGTGCATTAACGATGCTCCCGGAAGTTTTCAGGCTTTTCTTAATTATCGTGCGATCGTCAATAGACCATGCTGTAGGGGCACAGCAATGCTGTGCCCTTACGAAAGATGTGGTTTTTAAACTTAATTTTTCCGTTCACCCTTTTCTAAAGCTTGTTGTACTAGATCATCACTGACATTAGTGACACCCTCAGTGTTAGAATTCCCAACTTCCTTTGCTAATTCTATATAATCATCAGGATTACCAGTTGGCTGCGTTTGAGTTTTTGTCTCTACTGGTTTAGAGGTTTGATATTTAGGTGCAGTGGCTGCTTCGGCGGCTGCTGCGCCTTCACCTGTGCGATCAACTTCACTAACGCTGAATTGTTGTGCAGTTGCATAATCAGCATCAAAATCGACCGTTGGTGCTTTTTCTTCACCACTAGCTATGCTTTCGGCAGCTAATTGTGCATCCTGGGTGGGAGCTTCATTAACATTGGGCTTTACTTCATCAGGCATAATTAAAATCCTTAGGTTAAATTTTTTATTGCTTACTTGAAAGAGCATAGCAAAGTAATTAGCTCTTTCCATGCTCCTTTAGGAGAGACTTTACCTCTATTAAAAGATAGATTAAACCTGCAATTTGCAATTAATATAAATCTTTCTCTTGATAGTAGAATCTGATGCTCAAACTTTGGTAACCCTTAGTTTGGCGTGTAAAATTTCTTTGGAAATAAAATTATGACTGCAAGTTACGATAAAGATATTTCTCAAGCCCAGAGCAATGAAAGTCAAAAATTGGTGGATGCGTTTAACAATTTAGATACCGATGCAAAATTAGCCTGGTTCTATTTAGTTTATGAAAAAATGGGTGATTCTATCACACCAGCTGCTCCTGCTGCGGCCGAACCTGAGTTAGCACCACTTCTGCTAGGAGACTATTTTAAGTTATCAGATGAGCAGCAACTAGATATTATGCGGGATATAGTTAACCGCAAAGATACAGAATATTCCCGTGCTTATGGGGCGATAAAAGAAAACAATCAGCTGTTAGTTTGGTATGCTTGGGCAGAAGCTATGGGGGATACGGTGGTTGACTTACCAGGTAGCTATGAACCAACTAAGGCAATTAATGATTTGCTTTCCCAGATTGAAGAATTAGATTTTGACGAGCAAATTTCGGTGTTTCGGACAATAGCTGGTGAAGTGGGTTACACCGATGTTAAGCCGATTGAGACGCAAGCAGAAACTGGAAAAACCTCTAGTTTGTAATCGTAACTGGCGAATAAAAGTCGCGCCTACACAAACTCTCGTCCGCCTACGCTGTGGGAATGCCAAAGGTAGGCGGACTTTATAGCAGTTTTCATGTATTTGAACCACATCTATCGTAGGGGCGCAGCAATGCTCATTGGTGTCAACTTAAGCTAAAAATCGCTTATCTGTTGGCTTCCACGCCCGCCTAGAACTAAAGTTCTTTGGCTTTTAGCTAAAGTCTACTAAAGTAGACTAAAGATTTTTGGCTATATTTAGTCATCAAAAGAAGACTTTCGCTATTAGCAAGGAACTTCAGTTCCTTGCGGGACATGGCTTTTACGTTAAGTTGACACGTATGAGCTGGCTCGTGCCCCTACCGCGTGGTCTATTTACCTGAAAATAGCTGTAATAAGTTATGACATAGCAAGGTTACTCAAGTCAGAT
This sequence comes from Nostoc sp. CHAB 5715, assembly GCF_020829685.1. Lineage (GTDB taxonomy): Bacteria > Cyanobacteriota > Cyanobacteriia > Cyanobacteriales > Nostocaceae > Nostoc. The sequence continues at coordinate 12,840 of NZ_JAIVFR010000010.1, forward strand.
GGTGTCAAATTGGAGTGTACTACTTGACCATCACGGAACCAAACGATGCGCTGGGTTTGACGAGCAACTTCTGGTTCATGGGTTACCATGACAACGGTAATTCCACTAGCATTGAGTTCGCCAAAAATATCTAAGACTTCTTGGGTTGTGCGCGAATCAAGTGCGCCTGTGGGTTCATCGGCTAAGAGTACCACGGGACGATTAACGATCGCCCGCGCGATCGCTACTCGTTGTTGTTGTCCACCAGATAGTTGAGTTGGTTTGTTGTTGAGGCGATTTGCTAAACCCACTCGCGTCAATGCAACTATTGCGCGATCGCTTCTTTCTTTTGGGTTCACACTAGCATACACCATTGGCAACATCACATTTTCTAGTGCTGTTAGTTGGGGCAATAGATGGAATTGTTGAAACACAAACCCTAGCTTTTTATTACGGATGTGTGCCAATGAGCGATCGTCCATTTGGGCTACATCGAGGTTATCTAAATAATAATGTCCACCTGTGGGACGGTCGAGACAACCGATAATATTCATGGCTGTGGATTTACCAGAACCAGAAGGCCCCATGATTGCACAATATTCGCCCTGTTCCACGATTAGATTGACATCATTGAGCGCTCGTACTTCTGTTTCACCACTACCATAAATCTTGAAAATGTTTTCTAGTCGAATGATTGCTGGTTTCGGTACAGCATTAGGAACCAGGGAATCGGTAATTGTAATAGTGTTTGCCATAAGGAGATAAGTAATCTTGGACTGAGAAGAAAGTACTTTACCAGTTGTCACTATAGTAACTATCGTCACCCTGAATATACTGCTTTTCAAAATCTAGAATCCAACGGGCAGAGATAGGCAACATGACAGACACTTCCTAACGTAGAATGCGAGGAAGCATCTTACAACGTTTGGATGCTACTTTGGAAATAACAGAAGACAAATATTTTAGCCTTCTGTAACATCTGGGTTGTAGTTTACAGCGCTTTTCAAGTAATTGAACTACACCACTCCCTACTCCCCACTCCCTACTCCCCATCTCATCTGTGGTCTAAATACCTGAAAAATGCTGTAAAGACGGAACAATGACACAAGCCAACTTATCCCAAACTCTAGCCGTCAATATTCCACCTACACTCATACTCACAGTCACCCATGAGCAGTTTGTTCAGTTAGCACTGGCTAACCGAGATTTACAATTAGAACGAACTGCTACGGGAGAGTTGATTGTTATGCCACCAACCGGCAGCGATACAGGGAAGCGAAACTTTGACATTGCCGGACAACTCTGGTTATGGAACCGTCAAACAAAATTAGGTGTAGCTTTTGACTCATCTACTGGTTTTTATCTGCCTAATGGGAGCGATCGCTCTCCTGATGCTGCTTGGATATGTCAAGAAAGATGGGATGCTCTCAGTGTAGAACAGCAAGAAAGTTTTGCTCCAATTTGCCCCGATTTCGTGCTGGAACTACGTTCTAAAAATGACTCCATAGAAAAGTTACGCGCCAAGATGAGAGAATATATAGAAAATGGCGTTTCTTTAGGTTGGTTAATTGACCGGAAAAATCAAAAGGTGGAAATTTATCGCCAAAGTCAGGATGTAGAAGTTCTGAATAAACCTGCAAATTTGTCAGGGGAAAATATTTTACCTGGGTTTGTGTTGGATTTAACCGAAGTCTGGAGTTGACAATACTAGTTTAAATGATTTGAGTAGTTAATTATATTTAATGATATAGTATTTCTCAATTGCATGGAATACAGACCATTCGTAGGGGCATAGCATTGCTCACTGGTGTCAACAAAAGCCTAGAAATAGCTTAACTGTTGGCTTCCTTCCTCACCCGCCTGGAACTAAAGTTCTTTGGCTTTTAGCAAAAGTCTACTTAAGTAGACTAAAGATTTTTGAGTATATTTAGATTCGTAGGTTGGGTTGAGGCACCATACGTGTCAACTTAAGCTAAAAGTAGCTTAACTGTTAGCTTCCTCACCCGCCTCGAACTAAAGTTCAAGGCTAATAGCTAAAGTCTACTAAAGTAGACTAAAAATTTTTCGGATTATTTAGTCATCAAAAGAAGACTTAAGCTATTAGCAAGGAACTTCAGTTCCTTGCGGGACATGGCTTTTACGTTAAGTTGACACCAATGTTGAGGCACGAAACCCAACAAATACGTTGGGTTTTGCTTCGCTCAACCCAACCTACAAAAAAATGGCGAAGGTATTGTCAGTAGACTAAAGATTTTTGAGTATATTTAGTCATATTCAGATGTTATGAGTCAGCAATCAGGTGAATTCAGAAAGCAATATGCCTTTTTGCTTGCCCAAAACACTAAAATGAATGCGTGATCTACTGAAATGAGAAAGCAAACTGGGGTTTGAGAAAGCATTTAGTCTAAATGCTTTCTGATTTCGGTATTTTGCTTATTGCAATTCGACTTTATTTGTTTTTTTGATGAAGTAACTAGGTATATTATCGGTTTGACGACAAGCCCTGAGTCTCCGGCTTTGCGCTTTGCGTCTACGTCAAGCATAATGCTTTAGATGAGACGGGGAGTAGGGAGTGGTGTAGTTCAATTACTTGAAAAGCGCTGTAATACTGCAAGCTGAGTATCCTAAGTATTGTGGCTTCTTTGGTGCAACAGTAGCGATGCCTGCGGTGGTCACTGAGCGGCTGGTGAGCATCTCGGCTTACCTCGGCTTCGCTCGGCACAAGTCGCTCGATGGAGCCGGAGTCGAACCATGCCGTACCACTTCGTGGAAGCAAGCTACGCGCAGCGTCTCGTAGAGAAGTGCGGGCTACGCCTACGCTAAAAATGTGCAAATTAGAAACAAGCTGGGGTGTCAAATAATAATGTGGCTAAAGTCACCCATTCAGGTGAAGCCATACAGACATGTAACACCTATTATGAAGTAAGATTAAGCAACTGTGAAGCTAACTATGCGTCTAGTTGTTAGTTCATTAATAAAGATTTAATCCAAAAACTTTAACAACTCCGCATTCCTGCATCTGCCCTTTAATATTTATGTCCGCTCAATTAACCATAGTTAAGAGGAACCCCCAACCACTCCCCATAAACGTTATGAATTGTCATTGCGAACGTAACGTAGTGGAGTGAAGCAATCCCATATCTTGCGATTGCTTCACTACGCTACCGCTTCATTCGCTTTTGACTTACACCTTCGTGCAAAATTGGGATGCTCCCTTACTATAGGCAATTCGATGGACATCATCAATAACTACAGGCTACTCGCATAAATCAAGATTTATAGGCTTATAAATATGGCTACGCACATAGAAATTCCTGTTGTTGGCAAAGTTAAATATCCATTACGCTGGCTGATGGGGCTGATAGCAGGGGGTGTCTTGGTTGTTGGTACCACAACCTACACCCTGATAAATCAAGGGACAAATAAAGAAGATATTGCTCAATTAACTGTGCCAGTAGCAGCGCAAAACGTCACCTTGCGGATTACAGCTAGTGGCAAAGTCGTGCCAGTTCAGAGCGTAAATATTAGTCCGAAGAACCCTGGAGTGCTGTCGCAATTATATGTCCAACAAGGCGATCGCATTCAACAAGGACAAATTCTCGCCCGCATGGATAGCGCAGGTATTGAGGCTCAAAGGAGCCAGTACCGTGCTAACTTAGCCCAAAGCCAAGCACAACTTGCCGAAGCCCTTGCTGGTAGTCGTCCTCAAGAAATTGCTCAAGCAAAAGCGCGGTTAGCACAAGCTCAAGCGCAGCTAACCCAAGCTAAAGCTGGTAATCGTCCCCAAGAAATTGCTCAATCTCAATCCCAAGTGGATGCGGCTCAAGCAAAGGTGAATTACACCAAGGAACAGGTAAAGCGTTATCAATATTTATATCAACAGGGAGCAGAGAATAAACAATTACTCGATCAAGCCATCAGCGAAGACAAAAGTGCTAGAGCCAATTTAGAAGAAGCTAAAAAACGATTTTCCTTAGTCCAAATTGGTACTCGGACTGAAGAAATCGCCCAACGTCAAGCAGCAGTTAATGAAGCACGGGCAGCATTGGTACTGTTGGAAGATGGGACTCGTTCTGAAGAAATTGTCCAGCGTCAAGCAGCTGTTGCAGCGGCTGAGGCTCAATTGAAAGGTGTACAAGTGCAGTTGGAAGATACAATTATTCGCGCTCCTCTTTCGGGAATTGTTACCCAAAAGTATGCCGATCCTGGCGCGTTTGTCACACCCACAACCTCGGCTTCTACTAGTGCATCGGCAACTTCTAGTTCAATTGTCGCCGTAGCACGCGGGTTAGAAATATTAGCTCAAGTTCCCGAAGCTGATCTTGGCAGAATTAAACCGGGACAGCAGGTGGAAATTGTCGCTGATGCTTATCCCGATCAAGTTTTTAAAGGTAATGTGCGCCTAATTGCTCCCGAAGCTGTAGTGGAACAAGGTGTGACATCTTTTCAGGTGCGGGTTGCTTTGGATACTGGTACAGATAAACTACGTTCTGGCTTAAATGTGGATTTGACTTTTTTAGGCGATCGCGTCAATAATGCCTTGGTGTTACCAACGGTGTCAATCGTCACCGAAAAGGGTCAAACTGGCGTACTTGTACCAGATGCAAACAATAAACCCCAGTTCCGCGAAGTTACAGTTGGGGGGCAAATCCAAAACCAAACTCAGATTTTAGGGGGAGTTAAAGAAGGCGATCGCGTTTTTGTTAATCCACCCAAAGACTACAAAATTGAGAAGGCGAAAGAACAGAATAATTCGTAATTTTTAAGAGATGAATTTTTTAGAAAGTATTCAAATGGCGGGGAAAACCCTGCTGTCAAATAAGTTGCGTAGCGCCCTTACTATGTTGGGTATAGTTATTGGCAATGCCTCAGTGATTGCCATGATTGGTATTGGTGAAGGTGGGCAAAAATACGTTAATAAACAACTGGAGTCGTTAGGGCCTAATGTGCTTTTTGTACTGCCAGGTAATCAAGAAACTCAGCGTATCTCCTTTGAAGTGCCAAAAACTCTGGTGTTACAAGATGCTGAAGCGATCGCCTCTCAAGTACCAACAGTTGTAGGAGTTGCGCCGGAGTTAAACAGGAGACAGGTAGTTGTATACCGCAACAGAAACACCGATGTCAACATCATTGGCACAACTCCCAGCTTCCTGTCGGTGCGGGATTTTGAAACTGATAAAGGCAGGTTTTTCTCTGAGGTAGACATCAAGCGAAGCAACCAAGTCGTTGTGTTAGGTGGAGACTTGGCAGTAAAACTATTCGGTAATAGTAACGCTATCGGTCAGCAATTGCGAGTTGGAAATACCAGCTTTCAAGTGATTGGGACGTTGATAGCTAAAGGTTCCAGCGTGGGAGCAGATTATGATGATGCTGCTTTAATACCAATCACGACTTCAGCAAACCGACTTGTGGGAAAGAATTCTCCTTATGGTATCGCCTTAGATTATCTTGTTGCTGCGGCTCGTGATTCAGAGAGTGTAGATGCAGCAGAGTTTCAAATTACTAATTTACTGCGTCTACGGCACAAAATTAATGGTGAAGATGATTTTACTATCCGCTCTCAAAAGGATGCTTTGCAAACTGTCGGTCAAATCACAGGTGCATTGACAATTATGCTAGCTGCGATCGCCGGGATATCTTTGTTTGTCGGCGGCATTGGCATCATGAATATTATGCTTGTTTCCGTCACCGAACGCACTCAAGAAATCGGATTGAGAAAAGCGATCGGGGCAACTGAGCAAGATATTTTGCTACAGTTCATCATTGAGGCAGTAATAGTTTCAGCAGCTGGCGGTTTAGTTGGGACTGCGGTTGGTGTCAGTGGCATTCTATTAGTGGGAGCCTTGACTCCCTTAGAAGCGGCACTTTCTCCAACAGCAATTACTATGGCAGTTGGTGTTTCTGGTGGTATTGGTTTATTCTTTGGTGTTGTTCCTGCACGTCGCGCTGCTAAACTCGACCCGATTGTAGCTTTGAGAAGTGCTTAATGATGGGGATGGCGAAGCTTACAGCAGTTTTCATGTATTTGAACCACATCTATCGTAGGGGCACGAGCCAGCTCATACGTGTCAACTTAACGTAAAAGCCATGTCCCGCAAGGAACTGAAGTTCCTTGCTAATAGCGAAAGTCATCTTTTGATGACTAAATAATCCGAAAAATTTTTAGTCTACTTTAGTAGACTTTAGCTATAAGCCCTGAAATTCATTTCTGGGCGGGCGTGGAAGCCAACAGATAAGCGATTTTTAGCTTAAGTTGACACCAATGAGCATTGCGCTTTACCCCTACCGCGTGGTTTATTTACCTGAAAATAGCTGTAATCAGAAAAAATAATTAACCACACAATATCTTCGGCAATTTACGAGGCTTGGGAGTAGGGTTTAGCAGAATGAATACGACTTAAAGTAGCTATCTAAGTTGCAGTTGTGGAAGACAATAACTCTACATCAACCCAATACTGCGTAGGTTTTGAATATTCGTAGGTTGGGTTGAGCTTTAGCGTTACCCAACAAACCCCGCTAAACGTTGGGTTTCGTTCCTCAAACGCCACTTGCTTCTCCCAAGGGGAGACGCTGCGCGAACAAGTCGGGAAACCGCAAGGGCGCAGTGGCTCCCCAACCTACACATTTTTATTTTTTAACCTTAACCCAGCAGTATTGAAAACGACGGGAAACTCCATCCCCAGGTGTCTGTAGAGGGATAGTCGCCCCAAGCGACGGGGCGACAGGCGCCGGGCATTGGTAGTTTCTTCCCCATGACGGCAGTTGACGGCAGTTGCTCATGGGGGAAACCCCCAAGACCGCACTGCCTCCTCCACTTGGGGAGACCCCTGCGTACCCGTCACTGCCTCCCCCATGCCCCATTCCCCATGCCCAAAAACTCCATCCCGCAAGTGGCGTGGAGTTTTTTATTTAAACTGTGACTTTTGTACCGTCAAATTTGGTGAATGTGAAGCCATTGAATCTTTCGTTGTAACCCAGTCTCTCATCCCTAAGCAGGCTAATAGCAACCTCTTCTCCCAAAGCCAAAGCAGCTGAACCATCTGAACGCCAATGGATACCGCCGTGACCACGACCAATAGCATAGTTAGTTGCCAGTTTATTCAACTCTCCACCCACAGTCAGTGGTGGCCCACTGTAAGGAATTACTTTTGTGGGATCATTGGGGTCAGGCACTACTGGTGAGGGGATAACAAAGTTTTCATCAAAAAATGCTTTCAACAGTGTGATATTGACGCCAGCATTAGCAGCGGCACCACCTGTATAGGAGGAATGGATTGGTGATGCTTCTGGATATGCTTGGGGCAATAGATAAGTGCCGAAGGTGCTAAAGGTCTGAGCCAAAGCTTGGGAATTTAAGACCTCAGAATTAATTGGATACTGTGTTCTATTGACAATGTTGTTGTATATTAGCCCACCATACGCCTCCGGGCGGAGAATGCGGTGTACATAATACTTCTGCCAGTATGATGCTCTGATTACACGCGAAGTACCCAAATTAAGCAAGGCTTGTAAATGTCCCAATGCAAAGGTTGCAGCTGAACCAACTTGAGTTTTCGAGTTGACGTAGGGATTGCCCGGATTCAAAGGAGTACTGATGCTATTAAGAATCAAGGAGGCTCCCAGGTATGTAGGGCCGCCAATATGGGCATACTCACCTAAATCCCGAACCGTGACTATGTAACGGTTTTTGGGGTCGTATTTAATGGATTTCCCGGAACTACCTCCA
>NZ_JAIVFR010001099.1 GCF_020829685.1 Nostoc sp. CHAB 5715
AGCTGCAAAACTACCTATTCCTTCAGGGCCAGAAGTGGTTTCATCAACGAGATGGGATGCACCAAACAGCTTGACTAAATCTTGCTTGGTGGTTGTGCGTGTTATCGGCCCAACTCTTTCCCCAGGAACGATTAAAGTGTCTTTTGAGGGTTGCGTAGACGCATCGGTTGGTGGTTGATTGGTTTTCTGGGGTAATGCAACTACTGGGGTTGCTGGGTTAGTTAATAGTAAAGCTAACGCAACCGTAGCGATACCTTTAGTAGATGGGTTCACAGTCTACCTCTACGGGAATCCGATTTGGGAGTGTTCAATATATTCAATTATTGCTTTCCAGCTTAACTTCTACAATTTCCCAATTACAGATTCCCGATTTCCCAACAGGGCTATTTCATTCTCATCTAGCCCGCCTCAGAATAAATTCTGAGGCTAATAGCAAAAGTCGTCTAAAGACGACTAAGAAAGGCTTTTAGTCCACTTTAGTGGACTTAAGCTAAAAGCCTGTGAACTTTAGTTCTGGGCGGTTTATGTTTAGAACGAAATAGCCCTGATTTCCCAATAACTTTATCTCATCACTCTAGTTGCGTTGAAAATTGCAAGTAAAGCTACTCCCACATCAGCGAATACAGCTTCCCACATTGTCGCTACGCCTAAAATACCCAATCCAATGAATACACCTTTAATTGCTAACGCAAAACCGATATTTTGCCAAACAATTTGCCTTGTTTTTCTGGCGATTTGTATTGCTTCTGCCACTTTTGAGGGTGCATCTGTCATAATCACAATATCGGCAGTTTTGATCGCCGCATCTGAGCCTAACCCACCCATTGCTATACCAACATCTGCTCTAGCAATCACTGGTGCATCATTAATGCCATCCCCAACAAAGGCAACTTTCCTATGTTTACCAACGGTGCTGAGTAACTTTTCAATGGCATTGACTTTTTCTTCTGGTAATAACTCTGCTTCGTAAGCATCTATACCTAGCTGTTGAGCAATGCGGGATGCGATCGCTTCATTATCTCCTGTCAACATTACTGTTTTCTCTACACCCATTCGCTTGAGTGCTTGAATAGCGTGTCTGGCATCTTCTTTGAGTTCATCAGCAATGACAATATACCCAGCGTAAATATTATCCACTGCTAGATGAATAACTGTTCCCTCTAGCTGGCAATTATCATGAGCAATATTCTCTTTATGTAATAGGCGATCGCTTCCCGCTATCACTACCCTATTTTCAACCTTGGCTTTAATTCCATAGCCTGCGATTTCTTCATAATCTCTCACATCTAATGTATCAATTTTCTTACCATAAGCTTTGCGGATAGATTGAGCGATGGGATGATTTGAGTGCAATTCTACTTTGGCGGCTAATTGCAGTAATTCTTGTTCAACGTAGCCATTTGATGGTACTATTTTTGCTACTTTAAATACACCGTGAGTTAACGTTCCAGTTTTATCAAAAACAACTGTATTCACAGCATTTAAAGCATCTAAAAAAGTAGAGCCTTTAACCAAAATCCCGCGTTTAGCTGCACCTCCCACGCCTCCAAAGTAACCTAAGGGAATACTGATAACTAGTCCACAGGGACAGGAGATAACTAGTAAAATTAAGGCACGATAAACCCATTCTGAAGAAGTTGCGCCAGCAATCAATAAAGAAGGTAATAGTGCAACTGCTAGAGATGTAAAAACTACTATTGGTGTATAATATCGGGCAAATTTAGTAATAAATTTTTCAGTTTCTGCTTTTTTACTTTTGGCGTTTTGCACCAAGTCTAAAATCTTGGCAATGGAAGATTCATCAAATAGTTTTGTTACTTTAATGCTGAGAACACCCATTTTGTTGATCATCCCAGCTAAAACTGTTTCTCCCAGCCTCACTGTTCGCGGTACAGACTCTCCAGTTAATGCAGATGTATCGACTTGCGAATTTCCATCTATAATCTCACCATCCAAGGGAATCTTTTCTCCAGGTTTTACAACGATAATATCTCCAATATTTACTGTCTTTGGGGATACTTTTTTTAATTCTCCTTCTGTTTGAATATTGGCATAGTCTGGACGTACTTCTAATAAAGCTTTGATGGAATTACGGGAACGACTAACGGCAATATCCTGAAACAATTCCCCAATTTTATAAAATAACATGACTCCGACAGCTTCGGGTAATTTATGAATTGCGATCGCCCCTAGTGTCGCTACTGCCATCAAAAACGTTTCATCGAATATTCTACCTTTGAGGATATTGCGCCCAGCAGTTTTTAAAACACTCCATCCACTTAATAAATAAGCAGGG
>NZ_JAIVFR010001100.1 GCF_020829685.1 Nostoc sp. CHAB 5715
GATCTACATCAAAACCGATAGATATATCTAGCAAAAATTGGAAAATAAAGAGAGTAGAAAATCCGTAAATAATAACGTAGAGAAGTCCTGTTAGGATATATTGTGCTAATTCCATTGTTTTAACTCCTGTTGATATAACTAGTAACTGGCAATTTTATGAAGCGATATGCCACCAGCTTTCTATTTATATTAAGCGTTAGCTCGTGTGGTATTAAAAATATTTTTTTTACAATTCTATCGGTTTTGATGTTATCCCAAAACCAGAAATATTTAATATTGGTAAATGAATTTTAATTATTTAATTGTGGTTGGTGTCGGGAGTATTGATAACTTTCCCGTTAAGCAAAGTTTCAGCATCAAACCAAGTTTTGATACAGAAAGTATCAAACTGATGCAGGAATAGTGATAAGATAACTTTTGAGTTTGGTTTGGTTAGATGAACCTGTTCATCTATATGTACTTAATAACTGTTCTGATATTATCTACTAATTGTACTACCATACCCAAAATAGCTTTCCAGCCAAGTATTATCCCCCAAAAGCCGCTACCAAATAGACCAAATACTGACTTGAGGAAGATAACTCCCCTGTAATTTATCTCGATATTTGATTCAGCTTTGGCATAGATAAAACCATCCCCAATTTTATTTTCCAACTTCCTCATTTTTCGTTCTTCTTCTCTATCTCTTCTTTCTTCTTGTACCTTCCAACCCCAAGGGGCAAATCCCAAAATAATCGAAATTGGAAGATAGAATGGCCAGCTATATATGTAGCCAAGGGAAGCATAGATGATAAAAAAAGTTAGCCCCAAACCAGTGCGCCAAACTAAACACCAGAGGATAAACAAACTGTTGATAATAGCGTTACGGATAACTATACTTCGGTTTTTGTTATATGACATTTTAAGGCTGCTCCCGATGCCTAATATTTAAGTTTTTATTTAGGGTGATTGCATCCCTTCAGATTAAACTTAAACTTAGCAGTAGTTTGAATTATCATATTGACAGTTGAAAATAGAAACTACCTAATCAATTGCAATTACCTATTTAGCCACACTAAATAAGGTTAAATATACCAACCTATTGTAACGATGTTTGTACCTAGCCAGACATAGTTACTGTTGCTGTCATTGATATCTACAATTTCATCGATTATATCTTCACGGAGTTTAAATTTAGGCAAAGTTTTGATGATTTTTTTAATAAGTTTAAAATTGAGCTATAGTTTTTAGAAAAAATAAAAATGATTAAGGTTTGACCCTTAACCATTTGATGATATTTTTGTAAAATGATGGGATATACCTGTGTTTGATTCACATGCTTGGGGCGTATGCCATTAGTTGTGGTTTTTCTTGTTGCGAGACTTACTACCTGATTGCACCTTAAACCGCACCTGCTTCCCGATAGTTACCTCGGCAAGATTGCTAATATCTTTACCAGATTTATAGGCTTCAATAATTGCCTTATTATTAGCTTGGTACTTAATAACTCTAAATTCATCAGGAAAATCTTCATCATCTACTTCTACTAGTAAATTAGCTACTTTGGGTGGATTATCCCTGATTTCAATTACCCTTTCCTTACCAATGTTTTTGTCATTGATTAATCCAATCTCGTGTAAGTGGATGAGGGTGCGCTTGATTTGTTCAAGTTGAGTTTTACGACGTGAGATTACCTGGTCATGGAGTTCGGCTACTCGCGCTTTTCTTTCCTCCCAAGTTTCAAGGTCAAGATTTAACTGGTCAACTACCCAGGCGATCGCATCGATTTTGGTTTCGATACCATCCTGAATAGTCATAAGTTCTTGTACGAGTTGTTCTACTTTACCTTCTTCCCCTAACTCGCTTGTTTCTTCTATCTGTGACCAAAGTTTAGCAGCATCTAGGCTTAACTCTTTGAGGGTGAGTTGGTTGATTTCGCGTTCACTTGCTTGAGTCATGATTTACTTTGGATATGAAAAACTAGTAGCAAGTAACTGCTACTAGTTGTTGACTAAAGAGAGTTAATGCTTGAAGGGAGATTGAATTTAGTACCCGTACTGCAAGTGATAGTAATCTGATTTTTCTTGTGCCAATTCTGCTTCGGAGTCGTAGTAATCTGCCTCGCTTATGAAGGTGCTTTTTTGTTGAATTTGCTGTGCAGATTTTACTAATTTTTTGTTAGCTTTTTGGTTAAAACTCGTAGTAGTTTTCATGTTTATACAACTTCAATTTTTCGACGAAGTTGTTGCGTCAGCAAATGTTGTAATGTTAACTTAGAAAGATAAGATTTCTCTTTTACCTTTCTCATAACTATCT
>NZ_JAIVFR010001101.1 GCF_020829685.1 Nostoc sp. CHAB 5715
CAGCAGCTGGTGTCATAGTTTCCAGTTCCCTAAAACGTCACGGACGTATAGAGCAACCAATTTACCCGATTCGCGTCAGTCAATTTGTCGTAGCTGTGCGTCGCAATTGGAACTCCAAAAGTGAAAGTTGGAATCAGCAGGATTAAAAGTTAATGATATTGTGGTATTTATCGACCATGAACAAGGGGTGAAAAATAGGTTACAGCAAAATGGTTATCGCAGTCATGCGGTTTTAACTATTTCGGAAATTACTAATACTCTGTATCAAGCAGGGCGAATAAATGAGGAGCAATTTTTAGCTTTCGCTGAAAGTTAGTGATTGGAATGATGGGGAGTGGGGAGTGGGGAATAGGGAATGGGGGAAGATTTTTATCATGTACTTACCCTTGGTTATATCTTGCACTGCCCACTTTACCGCCAGAAAATAAATTCTCTGGCTAATAGCAGAAGTCCACTAAGCGTGGACTATAAACCTTACTCAGTCTTCAATAGATAGACTTTAGCTATAAGCCTCAGAATGAATTCTGAGGTGGTTGTTGGGACTGGTACAAGTTCTGAGCCTTGAACATATTTAATTACCAGGTTCAATCTAGTAACTGAAATAATTTTGATTTCTAAATTGATTATGAATTTTTCACTGAATCAACTACTTCGATGGTTAATTTTTACGCTGTTATTTCCTCTAGTGTTTCTCAATGGTTGGCTAGCATTTTTACTGGTTAAAAACTTTCAACCTGTTGTAACAATTCTTGTTTTGGCTACTTTGCTTGCATTTGTTTTAAACTATCCTGTTGCCATTCTCCAAAAGCGAGGAGTGAAACGTGGCTATGCAGTAGCATTAGTTTTTATATCAGCATTGATAATTATCGTTGCTCTGGGTATAACTTTGCTTCCCATTGTTTTAGAGCAATTTAATGAGATGGTAAAAGTCTTTCCCCAATGGATTGATTCTAGCAAAGAAAAACTTCAAATTTTAAATGATTGGTTTTTTAGACACAAATTAAATGTGAATTTAAGTCAGTTATTAAACCGATTAACTGAGCAATTACCCAATGAATTAGAGTTTCTTTCAGATAAACTTTTAAGCATTATCATAGATACGATTGATAGTATCTCTGAGGCATTAATCACAATAGTACTGACTTTCTATCTGTTGTTAGATGGCCCAAGGATTTGGGAGGGGATATTTAAAAAGCTACCTGGAAGTTTTGCCCAGAAGGTCAGCCAATCTATTCAACAAAACTTTCAAAATTACTTGATTGGTCAGGGAAGTTTGGCTTTGCTGATGGGAGTTTCATTAACATTATTGTTTTTAGCTTTTCAAGTCCAGTTTGCTTTACTTTTTGGTTTGGGGGTTGGGCTTTTGAGTTTAATTCCCTTTGGCGATGTCGTCAGTCTTGTTGTCATAACTTTAATAATAGCCACACATGACTTTTGGCTAGCAGTGAAGATTTTTGCGCTAGCTGTTGTCATTGACCAGTTAATTGATCAGGCGATCGCACCACGGCTTTTGGGCAAATTTACTGGTATCAGACCAATATGGGTGTTAATTGCTTTGCTTGTAGGAACCAATGTTGGTGGAGTCTTGGGTTTGCTAATCGCAGTACCTGTAGCTGGTTTTATCAAAGATATAGCAGATACTTTTTCTAAATCTGCTGATTCCGATAATGTAGTTGAAAGTGAAGTAGCATCAGAATTGTTGGCAGAGAAATCAATATCGCAATGATTTGTGGATAAAAATAAGATGCCATCTCTACCGTTAACGGGAAGTTGCAATGGTGTCATTAAGGATGGGGTGTAATTGTCAGAATAGTTATAACTCCTTGTTCAGCTCCGTAATACCAAAAAACTCGAAAAGCAGCAGGTGTTTTGTTTTCTACATAGGCTTCAAAAATTTCTTCTCCATTGGGCCCTGATAAAGATTCATATTTGTGAGTATTCAAACTAGGGTGTCGTAAGTTTATTTCCATTAAACCCAGCGTTTTTAAAACTTTTTGGTACTTCTTAGAGTCAGTTTGTTGTAGTTTAGCTAATGCTGTACTAGCCTCGGTTGAAAATATTATCTTAAAATTCACTATTGCTTAGTGCTGGAGATTAACCTTGTGACAAGGATTATATTTTAGATTAGTGTCCAGGGCTAGTTTCCTTGTGACATCTTTGTATCGTAGAGACATGCTATTCATCAATTTCTAGATCCGCATACTGGGTAAATGAGCCTAAGTCGTGAAGTTCACCAGAACTTGCCTGTTTTAAAAACGCTGGGTTTAATGGAAATAAACTTACGACACCCTAGT
>NZ_JAIVFR010001102.1 GCF_020829685.1 Nostoc sp. CHAB 5715
ATAGCAATGCGGCACCCACTCGGACTGCGCGTCACCCGCCAGCGGCCAGCCGTCGCGGCTATAGCCCGCCCAGGCGGCATAGGGATCGGGCTTGCTCAACCGCGCGACGGCGCTGTTGCCGGCGCGGACATATTCCGCCGGCGGATTGGCGACGATGCCGGGCGGCAGCGGCTTCTTCTCGGTCGCATCGCCCCATTGCGCGACATAATTTTCCTGCACGCGATAGACGCTGGTCCCCGCATCCCACCAATGCGCCCGCGCCAGCGCGCGGATATTAGCGACATGCACCGGCGCCTGTGCCGCCGCGAGCCGCATCGTCACCGACTTCCCGTTCGACAGGGTGAAGATCAGCACTTCGTCATCGGGCACCGCGATCCAGTCGCCGGGCAGCGGATCGCCAGCTTGCACGGCAGGAGCGGGGGCGGGCGAAGCCTGCGCCAGAAGCGCGGCGAGCAGAAGCGCGATCGTCATGGGGCATGAGAGTGCCCCAGCCGACCGCCCCACGCAATCGCTTGCGCGAGGCCGAGAAGCGCATTAGGGGCGCGTGTTCCAGGCATGGACTCATGCGGAGCGGTGGCCGAGTGGTCGAAGGCGCTCGCCTGGAAAGTGAGTATACGGCAAAACCGTATCGAGGGTTCGAATCCCTCCCGCTCCGCCAGATTTCGTTGATTTTACAGGATAAAATCTAAATCGAAGATCTCGTGCCCATATTCATGCCCACTTTCAATTTGGTTCTCTGCGGCCAGACGTGAACACTGGCGAAGCGTGCGTTGCGTGATTCTGAGATCTATCTGCTTTCCAAATGCGGATGGCATGCGGGCGCGTGTCGGCCTGGGCTGCACGCTGGAGCGTTCAATTCGAGCTGTCTCACGATTCCATTCAGCGCTGCCGTGCAGCACTAGGCGCGTGCGATGTCATGATCGGTCCCGGCCGAGTTCCATAACATGTCGAGCGGCCAGCGCTCGGGACAATGGGTGACCAGACCGGGTTCGGGTTCGCATAAATCGACGATGACGTTCTGATCCAGTCGAAACGCTGGCGTCTTGCTGCCTCCAGGGCTGATCCGAAGCAGGGTATGTCCGATCGATGAGCCGTGTAGGCAGGGTTGTCGATCCGTTGGGCATCGTGCAATACCGGCTCTGGGTGTTCGCAAAATGCTGATGCGGACAGGTTCTAACGTTGGTCGGGCCGCCAACGGGGAATCCTGTTGCCTGGAGCATTGCCTTGCCCCTGCAGATCTTTGTGTCCACTGCCATTTGCCTCCCGGTCACGGTGTCACCCGGTCAGATTGAACCACGCACTTCTGCCATGTGTTGGGCAAGCGTGGCGCTCACCGACAAATGTCGAGTGTGCTGCCATCGGACTGCAATCCGGCTAGTCGCGTAAGGGGAAATGCGGGTGCTTCTGCTGGCCCTGATATTTTTGCCGTTCATCGCGGTCGTCTTAATCATGACGATGCGGCGGGCGTCGCGTGGCGTCCATATGCTGATCGCAGCGGGTGCCAGCGCCGGCGGGTTGGCCATTTTGTTATCGCAGGCGAGCACCGTGCTATCGGGACGAACGGCGACGATCAGGATTGCGTGGTTGCCCACGCTCGGCCTGGACTTCAGCCTGTGGCTCGACCCGCTGGCGTTGCTGTTTGCCGGGCTGATCCTGGGGATCGGATTACTCGTCGTCATCTATGCGCAGGGTTATCTGGCGAAGAGCGAGCCGACCGCGCGGTTCCTGTCCTTCCTGATGCTCTTCCAGGGGGCGATGGTGGGCATCGCCTTATCCAGTAACATATTGTTGATGCTGGTGTTCTGGGAGATGACCAGCCTCGCCTCCTTCCTGCTTATCGGCTTCTGGCGCGACCAGGCGGAGGCGCGGCAGGGGGCGCGGATGGCCTTGACCATCACCGGCGGCGGCGGCCTGGCGCTGATCGCGGGCATGGTCCTGCTGGGCAAGGCGGCAGGCAGCTATGACCTCGCAACGATCCTGGCTCGGGCCGAGTTGGTTCAGCTCTCCCCCCTGTACCCGGCGATCCTGCTCCTGATCCTGGCAGGCGCGTTCACCAAGTCGGCGCAGTTCCCGTTTCACTTCTGGCTGCCGCATGCCATGGCCGCGCCGACGCCGGTCAGCGCCTATCTCCATTCGGCGACGATGGTGAAGGCGGGGGTGTTCCTGCTCGCGCGGCTCTGGCCGGTCCTGGCGGGAACCAACCTGTGGTTCGGCATCGTCGCGCCGGTCGGGTTGCTGACCATGTTGTTCGGTGCCGGCGTCGCGCTGTTCCGGCACGACCTGAAGGCGATC
>NZ_JAIVFR010001103.1 GCF_020829685.1 Nostoc sp. CHAB 5715
GAAGGACTCTGGGAGTTTTCATTTTTACAAAGTTTAAATTTCAGGAATGTTTACTTTGCAAAGTTCAGACAATAGGAAGAGAGAGGAAATCCCCAATTTTGGTGAGTTCCTTGATGATGTTGCTCCGAAAACCTGGCTACATTAACGATTAAAAGGGTTTTCCATGGGTAGAGCGGATGACCCACCTGGCTAACAGCGGGAAGAAACTCATGAGTTTCAGAAAGAATGAGGTAGTGACATCTGCTCCGAAAAACCTCTGTACGACCCGCCCGGCCTGTAACCGCAGACTGAACTCCTTTTTCCACTGTTGGCTGTATCGGCTTTCCATTTCTGTGCGGCTGATTTCTCCTTTAAGATACAGATCAACAGATTCAAAAGCCAGTTTAGCCCCGTGCATGGCCATGCTCATGCCATTGCCACAAAGGGGGGTAATCATTCCAGCTGAATCACCGGTCATGAGCATGTGATTTTCGACAGAAGCTTTAGTGTGAAAACTGACCTGGGAAATGGTCAGGGCTTGCGGATATATAAAAACAGCCTCTCTGAATATTTCTGAAAGATGGGGATTTCTTGACAAAATATCCTTTTGCATTTTATCGATGGAATTGCCTGTTTTCCGGAGGTTTTCGGCCGTGGTCAGGTAACAAAGACAACAGATATCATCTTCAACCCTGGAAATCCCACAATAGCCGTCCGTAAAGTTGTGCAGTGATATCAGGTGTTCAGGATTCGGGTACCGGATGTGGTATTTCACAGCGATATAATGGCTGAGCCTGTCGGGTTTGTGTTTTGTAAACGGCCTGTTCCATTTCACGTCCAGGTTACTTCTTTTACCAAAACTTCCGGTCACCACCTCAGCCTTAAACACCTGATTATCTGTATGAATACTAAATCCGTCTGATTCAAAAACGACATCCCGGACTGTGGTGGAAGTCAGCACAGTCACGCCTTTTTTCAGGGCCAGCTGATATAATGCCTCATCAAGCTTAAACCTTGAAATGCCGAACCCACCCAGAGGCAGCTCAAACCGGTAAGCATCACCCCGGACATCGGAAAGCTGTAGCTGACTGATCACCGGCAAGTTCCATTCACCCAGCGGAAGACCGAGACGGACCAGGAAATCATAACTTTCCATACTGATGTATTCACCGCAGACTTTATGAAAAGGATAAGTTTCTTTCTCAATCAACAGCACAGCATAGCCCTTCTCAGCCGCCTGAATGGCCATGGTCAGCCCCGCCAGGCCTCCTCCGACAATCCCGATCTGGTAAACTTTATCCATGCCGGTACACAATTAAATATCTGAAAGCCCATTTCCACCTGATGCTGATTTTATGGAATCCGGCATCTTTGAAAATCTTCAGCCATTCTTTTTTATGAAATCCCCGGGCCACACTCAGCGGGGCGTCGTTTTTCACCAGGTAAGAAGATGAAAACAGGGTTGTGAGCCATTTGATGAGATAGTAGGCCAGCTTATTACGCTGCAGATCATTGATAAAAAACCCTGTTTTTGCATTGTCTTTCATCCATTTTACCTGCCCGTCAAGCTCCTCTTCTGTGAAATGATGACAAAACAGACTGGAGAAGATAATATCCGGCTGAGTTCTGAAAACCGCTTCGGCATAATCGCTGGTGATCAGGGTAATGCGTCCTGACAGGGCAGGCTGCCTGGAAGCCACTTCAATGCATTCCTTTTTGATGTCTATGCCGGTACAATGCACCTCAATGTCCCTTTTCAGGCACCAGCGGGTGATGGCCACCAGGTTGTCCCCTCCCCCGCAGCCGATTTCACAAACATGTATTTTCTTTTTATCACCCAGCAATTCCTTAAAACCACTGATGGTGATGCCGTGTCCTCCCAGCCAGGTATTGATAAAATCAAGCTCCTGCATGTTTCTGAGGATGTCCGGAAAAGGGATGTGATCCTCATCCAGCAGTTCTTTCTGATATGATCTGTGTGTAAGATTCATTTCCTTGTGGCAATAAAAGTTTCCATGGTAAGTCCCGGTCCAAAGGCAATCCCCAGCACATTAGCGGCCTGGTCTGATATATCGTCCATGATTTCTTTCAGGACAAAAAGGATGGTCGGCGAAGACATATTCCCGTATTCAGCCAGCACTTTTCTCGAATAAGCCACATCTTCATCTGTCAGGCCCAAACGGTTCTGAATGGTATCAATGATCTTCCTTCCGCCCGGGTGAAGACACCAGTGGGTGACTTTTTCTTTGCTTACGCGGAGCCGATCCGTTTTTGCCTAGATGTTTGCGATCGCTCCTGAATCAAAACT
>NZ_JAIVFR010001105.1 GCF_020829685.1 Nostoc sp. CHAB 5715
TCCGATCTACTTGTTTCCAAATTAGCAAGATTGTTTCGTAACGGTCGAGACAATTGGAAAGAGAGAGCTTTGGAAAAACAGAAAAAACTTAGAGCATTAGAAATAAAAGTCAGAGATTTATCAGCCTCACGAGACTATTGGAAAAGCAGAGCAAAAAATGCTGAATCAAATCTACTCAAACAGAATATTGAGATAGAGGACGAAAAAAAAAGAGATAGTTACAAGCGCTCTAGCTAATTTGGAAACAAGTGGACAGGCTCTTTATCAGATAGCAAAGGGACATTATTATTCAGTCGAAATAATTCAAATAGCAGTACAACCCCTAACTATCTAATTGGTGTTGTTTACAGGTAAGCTGAAAAAACATATAGCAGCAGCCAGTCCTCAGTGATCGTAAAATTGCCTCGCCACCGCCCACAAAGACATTTCCCGGATGCCAAACGAATAGTTGTGAAATGTGAGCTAAATTCGTGTATCCATTGCGACACCAAATTAGTTAGCCTTCCATCTTGGCATATGCGAAAAACCATTCAAACGCTAAATGGAGCAGTTTTTGTGGCAGGCAAGGGGAAAAAATGTGCCAACGCCGAATGTGAATATTTTGGTAAACACTACTTAGCCTATGGTGTACTAAAATATAGTTTGCCTCAAAGTACTTACGGGCTAGATGTGCTGGCATTTATCGGTTGGCAGCATGAGCATGAGCATCAACAGTTGGTAGAAATTCAACGAGAATTAAAGGGGCGTGGTGTAGAAATTAACGAGAGTAATGTAGGGAAGCTATATCGTCAATTTCTGGCACTGTTGGGTGGAACGATGGCACATACCCAGGAGAAATTAGCTGCTACAGCAGTTGAACATGGTGGCTTGATTTGGGCAATAGATGCCTTACAGCCAGAGGGTCATGGGACTTTGTTATACGTATTATATGAAGTATTAAGTGGTACAGCAGTCAGTGGAATTCAGTTACCCCAGGCACAGGCACAACTGTTAATTGAGTGGCTGCAACCATATAAGGAGTTTCCGTACAAAGTACTGGCAACATTATCAGATGGGGAATCAGCAATCATCGCGGCAATAAATTCAACTTGGACAGATGCACCACATCAACGTTGTCAGGCACACTTCCTAAGTAATTTGAGTGAATCTGTGCTGCCATTAGATACAAAGCTCCGACACCAATTAAAAGCAGATTTAGATGGACTGCCAAAAGTCCCAGAGAATTCAGAAAGACCTCAAGACCCAAGTTCCCAACAGCAGCCAAATACTACCCCCCTTTTTCAGCAATCCCCTATTTGTCACGAAACGCAGAGTTAATGATACTCGAAGCTCAAATTCGTGCAGCGATTCGGGATTGTCTCAATCGCACAAGTCGCAAACCTTTCCGATGGGGTGGCTTAAGCGGCTACCAACAACTAGAAGCCATAGGTGCAATACTACGTAGTTTAGCATGTCGAGAAATTGACACAGATTATTTATCTGTGTTGTCAGTATGGGTTGACCAAGCTTTAAGCAACAATCTTTCCATAGCGTTGGATTTGGCAGAAGCGCACAAGTGGTTGCGACAAATTGCTGATTGTTTGCGCTATCCAAATAACTCCAAACGTAGCGCAGATAATGTAACCGATATTACACAAACTAGTTGTTCACCCTTAACGAGCCTTCAGGTTTGGCGCGAGATGGAAGATTTATTACAACAGTTTCAGCCTGACCTTCAACAAAATCCGGCACAGTTTGCTCTCAAGAAAAAGTTACAACGACTATGGGACAAATATGGGACTAACTTGTTGCACTGCTATGACATCCCTGGCTTGCCGCCAGATAACCTCAAAATGGAAGCTATGTTTAGCCATTTGCGTCGCCATCAGCGTCGTATTAGTGGGCGTAAATCAACTGCCGAATTGCGTGATTTTGGGCAATATCAAGTTCTATTCTTAGCCGAAAGTGAAAAACAGTTACTAGAAAAAATTCAGCAAGTACCTATAACTGAGTATAAAACTCAACGTCGTAGATTAGCTTTGGCCCAAGCTCCTCGTCAACAGAAACGTCGCCTTCACCATGATCCAGTTAGCACAATACAAGCTTTGATCAATCAACATACAAAACTTCTCTCTGTGCTTGAGTCTCAAGCTCTTAAATAGGGCTTGCTGAATAAATCTCTAAAAGAAATCTAGAAGCCGCACAGCTTGCAAACTAGTTGTTTCGTCGCTCAGTTTTCAAATTTACCCAGCGATCACTAACGATTGTGCAAGGGTTTTGAGACTCTAGATGTCATGGTCTTGC
>NZ_JAIVFR010001106.1 GCF_020829685.1 Nostoc sp. CHAB 5715
GTATGAGACAGTTTTGCCATCACTCGATTGAGACTAAATCTTCTTTTACGCAAGTCCCGAATTTTCCCTCAATACAATTACGAATTCTCTCGGATTCTAAATCTTGTTTCTTTTTTTCTTTACTAACTCTAAATCTGTTGGATAGCTGATGTCTGCTGGCGCACAAGTCGCATCTAATATTAATTTTCCCCGATTTTTTGGCGTGTTATCTTCTTTTTCTAAATATAGCTGTTTTTTTTTGAGTTGATTCAGTTGATTCAGTTGCTAAAGTCGAAGATGTTGTCTCTAGCATCCTCTTAACTGATACTACTCACTATAAACCTGTAGATAATATCTCCAAAGCTTTGAGGCTGATGAGGGTATTCTATGATTTAACACAAAAGGAATTAGCAGTAAAACTAGGAATATCTAAATCACATCTCTCAGAAATTGAATCTGCAAATAAAACACCAACTATTAATGTGCTTAAGGGCTATTCAGAGATTTTTGAAGTACCAATGTCCTCAATCATGTTTCTCGCAGAAAACGTTGATAGTGATGTTGACATTGACAAGACAACAGAATTTGTGGATACAAAAATCCTAGCTATGCTCAAGTTCATCAAGCTGAGAAATTTGTCTTGCAACAATCACATTTCATCAGAAGCGTAATCTCTAACCCCCGATATCGCTGACGCGCCTCTCTCTTGAACTCATCCAAGAGAGAAATATATGAATCAACTGAACTACGAACTGCTGGAACTATTAGAGAAAAATACCCAAAAGTTTCAGCAGTATTTTGTTGAGCAAAAATTTCTATCCCACTATTCTGAAAATATTACTCAACAAAACTTTGGCAGACAATTTCATCTGATTATGCAACAGTTGATGATGGAATTGCCAGTGGAACCGTTTCTCACAGCTTATCCAAAAATGGCTCATTGGATATCCCAGCTTCAGTTAATCATTAACATTCCTTCTGAAAGGAAACAATATAATGTTAATCTCCAAAAACTCATTTATAACACAGTTATCACCGCTAAATATGACTTGTTAATTGCGACTGGAGAGAAAGTAATAGCTGTAGACTGGACATCTGAAAGATATATTCAGCAGCCAGAAAAACTAGAGAAATCATGGCAAACTCAACTACGATTATTTCTCCTTGCAGAAACACGAGAAATTACGCCTGATAACATCTCCATAATCTACTGCTTTGTCAATGAAGATGACTATCCCACCATCTACCAATTTAGTTATAGCCAAGAGAAACATGATGCTTTCATAGAGCGATTAGCAATGACATTATCAAAACTACCAGGCACTACCCCTGCTACCTGTGGCTATTTTGTAGCTGTTAACCAAATGGCGATCGCTGGTTGGAGAGAGTTCGACGAAAAACAACTTATTACCTATACGTTTGAGTCTAGTGGTGCTGAAGAACAGGGTATTCTTATCCAAAATCCTAGAATGCTAGTTTGTCCCAAAACACCAGTTTTGGGGTTTGACAGAAAACAGTCACAAGAGTCAAATTCCACATTAATTTTGGGAAGGTACACTGCCCAAATGAAGGAAGATGACAACATTGGCAACCTCCAATATTTCCAAATCTTCCTGTTAGACCAAAACAACGAACCACTCCACCAAATTCCCCTTATTTATAAAGCAGCAGGTGCAAACCAAGCATCTTTCTCTGCCCACTGGCAAGAATTCTGTAGAGAACTCAATATCTGCCATTCTATTGTTAACGGTATCCCAGCCAAACAAAAGAATGCTCTATTCTACTCCTTGGGTATCTTTTGTTTCAAAACTGCTAGAGAACAAGTTGGCACTAAACAAAAAAGCTTCGCTTGTCGAGTAGTAGATCATGAACAACCAACAGTAGAAAACTGGCGTAACTATTTCTTGGGTTTCAACCAAAACATTAAGCAGTATGTGTGGGAATCACTTGAACCCGCCAAGCCACTTATGATTCCTGGTTATCCTGAAACACCAGCCTTGTCTGCTGCTACTGAATCTAGTGCAATCGTAGCCACATGATAATTCTTACCTAGTAATCACTCATAACATCTCACTTCAAAGGTGCTTGGCATTACACTAAGCACCTCATCATCAACTATGTCATTTACGCCACATTATGAAACTCACAATTTCTCAAAAAGACCTCACTGATACACAGTACAGTTAACTTCCATAAATGAAGAACCTTCTACAAAAGAGAATGTCTCAGAGGCTTCGATTGCACTAGATTCAGTAGCAGCAGACAAGGCTGGTGTTTCAGGATAACCAGGAATCATAAGT
>NZ_JAIVFR010001107.1 GCF_020829685.1 Nostoc sp. CHAB 5715
AAGAAAGAAGTAAATGTTTAAGCTTCATCTGGTTTGTTGAAATTTAGGTCAGAATAAATGATTAATCAAAGGGGAAATTAAATGATAATCATTAAAACACCTAAAATTAAAAGTCCTTTTCATGACAAAACCATGAAAAGGACCTTCGAAGCATTTAAATTGCTCAGGTAATTGACCTGATCAGGTGTTTTTCATCGCTTCCGGGGGTGCCATCGTGAAGTTTGGAGGCCCGTTTCGTCAGATATTTTCCGTTTTCCTTATTTTTGATATAAAACTCATCAGCCCCGCCGGTGGGGATCAGCTCCCATCGTTGGCAATTGCCGTTGTTGGTGGGTGACATAGTCGTAATGTTGCATTGAAGATACTCGTTGTTTTTGGCATTTCTGAATGCATATACATTGTTTTCCTGGTGCTCAAAAATAAAAACGCATTCGGGGTTTTTAAAGGTATCACTCATGTGTGTGGCCCTGTCAGTCCGGTACTCGTTATTGCCCAGATTTTTAATAAACCGTTTATCCGGCTTCCCGTTTTTTAGTTTGTAAACATGGGTGTCCGACACCTTGGCCCAGCTGTGATGGCTGATCTTGTTAGTAGAAATGGCACTCACGTTGGCTTGCAGACAAGACGTCCAGTTATATTCTGAGTCTACATCATACGTTCTGACAATAAGATTTTTATTTGTAAAAGGAGGGACGGTATTCATCCACACGCCCCTGTGATCATGGAATATATGAAAATTAAAGAAAACAAAATTGCCGCTTTCCGGTGGAGCCACTGATTTGTCATCATCCGGTTTGTCCGAATCGCTGAAGCAAAAACGTTCGGTAAGCAGGTCGTGCATGGTATACTCGGTTTTCCAGCCCTTATTTCCGCTGAGGCAGAAAATCAAGGTTCTTCCCGCTTGCCTCTCAAGGCAACCTTAGAAATAATTAGCGGTATATCACCACAGGTGGTGATGCAGCGTGAAACAATACGAACTTTCAAACCTGAAACTTCGATAAAAAAATCAGTGCAGACGCAATTAATCGCGTCTCTCCCCACTGGAATTGTACCTATCGGTAGCCGAATGCAATATCGAGTGGAAAACCAGAGCGATCGCCCAGTATATTTAATCTTGCTGGGATTAAACAATAATCATAAAGCAGTTGCTTTCTACTCTTGGGAAACCCCCCAAGAAGCAAACACTGCCGACACCAAGCCCCTCCTTAAACAAGTCGTCATCGCCCCAGGTGAAACCCTCACCCTACCCCAAACCAATAGTGCTTCCGAATGGCTCATTTCAGGGCCAGCTTGCTTTTACGAACAACAACTGATTTTTAGTACTGCCCCCTTTAGCGAAACTCTCGCCGCCTTAAGTACTGTTAAGTATTCCACAGCCGAACAACAGCCGATTGGTTCATTGTTGAATCCCTTAGACGTTGCACAAGCCTTGCTACAAGACTTGCATAACGCCAGCGCCCTCAAAGCGGAGATGAACGGCACAGCAGCCGACTCATATATCTTGGATGTGAATAATTGGGCAAGTTTTAGCTTTAGTTTTCAGATTGTGTAAACAACAATAAGCTAAACCACATTTAGTTTGCATATCTAAAATTTATATAACTCTTGTGGGGTGGGCATCTTGCCCGCCCTAATTATGCAATTTCAATGTCGAACAGCTTATGATGCAATATCCTTGGGTTAAGGCTTGTCATTGCCTACATTTTTATAATAATCAAGGTGTCGCACTAGCCGACATCCCACCCAAAACTTAAGTTCTAGGCTGATAGCCACTGTCCACTTAAGTGGACTGAAATTTTGCCTAAAACACAGAGTTTAGCCATAGACATCGCTTAAAATCCTATATTTAGTCCTCTTGAGAGGACTTGAGCTATTAGCCTCGGAATTTATTCCCAGGCGGGTTAGCAACGAAGCGGAAGATTTATTTGATGTTGGTAATGATAAGTCTTAAAAAGGGAGGTTGTGGGGATCTTAAAAAGATTAAAACGTTAACTTATACCATTTCACGAAATTCTTGATACAAATCACTTTTCTTGCTCAAGAACAGCCTTCCCTGCTCAAGAACAGCCTGCCATCTGTATCAATCTAAAAGTGAAACGGTATTAATCGTATTGGATCATCCCCAGCAAAACTTTTTTATAACAACATACATAATATAGGACTAATATTTGATTTCTGAAAAAGCTCGGTACAACTCGAAAAGCCTAATTCCTTATTCCCTACTCCCTACTCCCCACTCCCCGCCTACGTAGATAATTTCAAAAATCAAATACGATTC
>NZ_JAIVFR010001108.1 GCF_020829685.1 Nostoc sp. CHAB 5715
AACGTCTCCAGCGCTGGCAAGATTTGACGGGTAAATCTATCGACTTGTTCATCGGCGATATTACGAATTACGAATTTCTCCATAAAACATTACAGCAATTTCAGCCAAATGCTCTGGTGCATTTTGGTGAACAGCGTTCGGCCCCATTTTCCATGATTGATCGAGAACATGCAGTTGTTACCCAGGTCAATAATGTAGTTGGTACGTTGAACTTGCTGTACGCCATGCGGGAAGATTTCCCCGACTGTCATTTGGTGAAGCTGGGGACGATGGGTGAATACGGTACACCCAACATCGACATCGAAGAAGGGTATATCACCATTGAACACAATGGACGCAAGGATACCCTACCTTATCCCAAGCAACCCGGTTCAATGTACCATTTAAGCAAAGTCCATGATAGTCATAACATCCACTTTGCTTGCCGGATTTGGGGATTGCGGGCAACAGATTTAAATCAGGGTGTAGTTTACGGCGTCTTAACCGAAGAGACGGGGATGGACGAACTATTAATTAATCGGCTGGATTACGATGGTGTGTTTGGTACAGCACTGAACCGCTTTTGTATTCAAGCAGCGATCGGACACCCTTTAACCGTTTATGGTAAAGGTGGGCAAACTCGCGGATTTTTGGATATTCGGGATACAGTAAGATGTGTGGAATTAGCGATCGCTAACCCTGCCGAGGCTGGTGAATTCCGCGTATTTAACCAATTTACCGAACAATTCAGCGTCGGCGACTTGGCATTGATGGTGAAAAAAGCTGGTAACGCTATGGGATTGAATGTAGAAATCAATCACCTAGATAATCCCAGAGTCGAGAAAGAAGAACATTATTTTAACGCTAAAAACACTAAATTGCTCGATTTAGGTTTAGAGCCTCACTTGCTTTCTGATTCTTTACTCGATTCTCTGTTAAACTTTGCCATCAAGTATCAAAAACGAGTCGATCACAAACAAATTCTGCCCAAAGTCTCTTGGCACAGACATTAAGATAAACTCTGCGTGCGGCTGATAACAGAACCTTATTTAACTCAAGTCAGTAATTGGCCTGAAAATGGTCGTCACATTTTAGCACAATATGACGACCATTCAATTGTTGTTTATCAAGCATATCGTCCAGCTATTGGTGACTTCGTCGCCACCTACGGTTATTTTGGTGATGAGTTCAGTTTTGAGCGTATGAGTTGGATAAAACCTAACTTCCTTTGGATGATGTATCGTTCTGGATGGGGTACACAAACTGGGCAAGAGGTAGTATTAGCTATTTGGATTAAGCGCTCGGCTTTTGATGAAATTTTAGCGGCGGCTGTTCATTCCAGCTACGTTCCAGAACTTTATCCCGATAAAAGTGCATGGCAAAGAGCATTGAAGCAATCCCAAGTTCGCCTACAATGGGATCCAGACCATCACCCAACTGGGACAAAATTAGAACGACGCGCTATTCAGTTAGGGTTACGTGGTGAAGTACTAGCTGCTTACGCCAAAGATTGGATTGTGAACATTGAGGATATCTCGGACTTTGTACAAAAACAGAGGCAAAACATTAAATCTGATTGTGCAGAGTTGATTACACCACAGGAGAGAGTCTATTCTGTGTTTGATACCGAAACGCAAGCAAAGCTGAGATTATCTGCCTGGACTGAATAGTTTTTTATGAGAATTGCCCTATTTACCGAAACCTTTTTACCCAAGGTTGACGGCATTGTAACGCGCCTGCGCCATACTGTTGACCATTTACAGCGCAGTGGTAATCAAGTGCTGGTAATTGCCCCTGATGGAGGCATCACAGAACACAAAGGCGCTAAAGTTTACGGCGTTACTGGCTTTCCTCTGCCATTGTATCCAGAATTGAAAATGGCACTTCCCCGCCCAGCTATTGGGTACGCCTTAGAAGAGTTTAAGCCAGATGTTATTCATGTTGTGAATCCAGCAGTTTTAGGTTTATCTGGCATATTTTATAGCAAAATCCTCAAAATACCCTTAGTGGCGTCTTACCATACGCATTTACCCCAATATCTCCAGCATTACGGCTTGGGAATGCTGGAGGGTTTTCTTTGGGAACTGCTCAAAGGCGCTCATAATCAAGCTGCTTTGAATCTGTGTACTTCCACAGCAATGGTGGAGGAACTGACAGCACATGGTATTGAACGTGTAGATTTATGGCAGCGCGGGGTAGATACGGAATTATTTCACCCGGATTTAGCTAGTGTAGAGATGCGATCGCGCCTATCAAAAAATCATCCAGAAAGTCCATTGCTACTTTACG
>NZ_JAIVFR010000110.1 GCF_020829685.1 Nostoc sp. CHAB 5715
CGTGAGAGAGCGCCAGGAAACTTAACCTTGTCTTGCATACCTTCTGACTCAACAAATTCTTGGAGAGCCTGGACAAATTCTGGTTTGAGAGTTCCTCCAGCGATGGTAGCCGAAAATTCAATACCACCAGCATGAAGCAAGGAAAGAGCCTCAATTAATATATCTGCTCCTTTGTATGGCATTACCAAACTTGCGTAGGCAATGCGTAAGCGATCGCGCGGTGGTAGTTCGGCTTGATAAAATTCTTCTACAGCCGCACCTGGATAAATAGTCTGAGTGGTATTAACTGGATAGCCATGTTCTTTTAAGCTATCTTGAATCCAATTACTACAGGTAATGTACTGATGCAACTGGCTCTTGGGAGCTAACATTGGGACATAGCCGGGAGTAGCATTCATAACGTAATGAGCAATTGGTATGCCATCCGCAAGCATTTTTTCTAAAAGTTCCAGTCCTAGAAAATCAATGTTACCTGCTAGGCATATATCTGGCTGAAACACTTGTAAGTCTTCAGCTACAATTTGGCGATTTTGGAAAGTCCTAGATGCCACCTCTTCCAAAGAAAACCACTGAGTTCCTTCTTTTGTCCATTCTCCACATAAATGTAAGCTGCGGTGAACAACAAATTCTGGTTCTTTATTTATGTAATTGGTAGTATATTCTTCAGCGTTACTTGTCAGTACAAATACAGTGTGACCACGATGATGTAACAATCTTGCATAGTCAGCGATCGCTCGCTCATATCCCCCAATTACTTGCGGCGGATATAAATTTGTAATGATCAGAATTCTTAGTTTATCCAAAGCAGTAACCTTTAATTATTTCCCTCCAAGATAGTTTGCCCACATTTGTTCGTAAGCTTTCTCCATCTCACCAGTAAATTTCTTACCATTCCACAAGGGTGCTGTTTGTCGAGATGATTTCAGCTTCAAAGCCACCTGCTGGCGTAAAGCTTCATTTTTCCCCAAGCGCACACCCCACTCTACATATTCTTCATCTGTCCAAGCAATGCCTTCTGTCACACCTACATTCATCATCATGGTGTAGCTATTACGAGCGGCAAATTGCTGTCCAACTCTGGTTACTAAGGGGATACCCATCCAGAGTGTTTCTAGGGTTGTTGTAGCTCCGTTGTAGGGAAAAGTATCTAATACAACATCAGCAATAGTTAAATTTGCTCTATGGACAGCCTCAGAGAAATCTTGAGGTAAAAATCGCAGGCGATCGCATTCTACACCCTCTTCTTCTGCTAGCTGCATAAAAAATTTCTGCACAGCTTCAGAGTCTGCTAACCCTTTAATCAAGAAGTAGCTATTGGGAACTTCTTTGATAATTTTCATTTGCAGTCTTGCTGTATCAGGGTGACGCTTAAATCCTCTCTGAGCGCTGAGATAGATGATAGCATCATTAGGAATATCTAAAGAATCCCGGCGTAGAGTAGGTACACCCACCTCAAAACCGTCTACTGCTATATAAGTTTGGGGCAATCTCCAGATTTTTTCTGTATAGTACTCCTGAGCGGATTCTGACAAAACATAAGGATCAGCAATAAAATAATCAACTGCTGGTATTCCCGAAGCATCCCAACCCAACCATGTTACTTGCACAGGTGCGGGTTTTAGCGCCATAATTTCACAAGTTACATCTAGAGTGATGCTATCCAAATCGATTAAAATATCGATCTTATCTTGGTAAATTTTTTCAGCAATATCTTCACTATAAATTCCACCTTTATAAGCTTGAGTGAATTGCTGTACATACCATTCTTGTAGCGGATCGTTTATCTGTTTATAATTTATAAAATAACCATATATGTCAAATTGTTCGCGGTTATGATGCTGAATCAACCACCGCGCCAACCAGCCGACTGAATGCCTAGATAAACAATGCGACAAGTATCCAATTTTTAGTTTGCTATTTCGCCCTTTGGAAGTTCGCTGTTGATATCGCTGTACTTCTTCACTGGCATAGTTTTCTACATTAAGCTGACAAAGACTGGCAATTTGATTTTGAATATATCTATTTTTTTGAATATTATCTTGCAAATATGGAGCAAAATAGTTGGAATTAGATAGATACAGAACCTCAACTGATCGCAAATTTAGAGATTTTTCTTCTAACAGTAACATCATCAGATTTTGCTGCTGTTGGAAAACTTCACAGGCTTCTTCCCAACACGCAGGGCAATCCATTAATCCTCGATGGAGTAAGTGTATTGCAAAAATTTGATCAATTAATGTATTTGATAGCGAATAGCATAATTTTGCTACTTCTATCCCTTTAGAATAATCATTTGCTTTCAGATAAAAAGCAGCCAAATGGCGCAAAATTGCTAGATTTTCAGGTTCGAGACGTAAACCTAGCTCTAGAAGTAACGCCGCAAGTTTCGGTTGCCGCATTGAGTGGGCAATTTTAACTGTAGCTGGAAGCAAAATATTAATGAAAGATTGAGGCTCGTGAACATGAGCTAGACAAGCTTCTGCAAATGCTGGGACTGCGGGATGTAAAGGATCGTAATTGAGAATACTCTCCAACACCTGCAACAATAGCTGAATATGTACAATTGGTTCTGACTGAATTAACTCAATCACTCCTAGAGAAGTTAATTCATCATCAATAAGCGTTTCCTGTTTGATAGCTAGCTCAATCAAATACAACAGATTGTTAACATCTGTGGGATTTATTTCCCGGATATGCTGGCGAATTGCCCAAGCAACTTTATAGTCTCCTAGCGTCTTTCTGCGTTCAGCTTCGGTTTGCAGAATTAGTATCAATTCACTTGTCCACTGCTCAACTTCTTGAACTTCTCCCTCACCCATACCCAGCAGCCAAGTCATCTGTGCTTCTGTCTCTTCCCCCTGCAATAGCAACATTAATCCTAAGTTCCAGTAGTGAGATTTTACTTCCGGTTCTGCTTGTATAGCTTGCTCATAGCAGCTAGCAGCTTGATTGTAATTGCTTTTGATGAAATATTGTTGAGCTTGTTGCTCTAACAAAATGAGAGCAGTATGATGAAGTTGTACAGAAGTCATAGCCAAGGATTTTTAGGAGAGTAGTATTGTATCGAATCTTGCACCTCGCCCGGAACTTTATTTCCTGATGAATAGATCAAGCCCATTCAAATGGACTGAAACTTTTTCAAGTCAGCTAAAGCTGAGTTGAACTATTAACCAGTAAATTAATTTAGTGGTTAATAGTGGGGCTAGTGCAAGATTTTAAATTACTGAAATTTACAGCTAAATCAAAGTGGGTGGCTTAAACCACCCACTTTGATTTAGTGTTCAACTAAAAGAGATACAGCTAACCGTTTTACTTATTTCATCACTTGATAATCAGTACTAGGACAACCAGGTTGCAATGGGGTACCACTACCTGCTGGTGGTAGACTTGTACCAACGCCAACAGCTTTCGTCTCACATAAAATAGCTAAAGTGCTTGCGTCACTACTATCATTTTGTAGTACCGATAAAACCACATTACCTGCATAGGATTTAAGGGCTGGTTTCAAAGATACTCCATTATTAGCAACCTGAGAAGAAACACTAGTATTAATTTCATACTTGTAGTTTTCAGTTTGACTTTTAATACCAATAGCCAACTTATCTATGGTAGATCCGAACGAACTATTTTCCAAGTAATATGCTTGTTGGGCGCGGTTGAGAGACCCAACATACTGTTTAGCTTCTGATTGCTTACCTTTGTTAGCTTGGTTCAAGAAAGAAGGTAGTGCGATCGCAGACAAAATACCGATAATAATAATTACTACTAGTAATTCAATAAGTGTAAAACCTTCGTTTTCCTTCTTTTTGCCGAGGATGTGTTGGAGAAACTTTGCTTTCAATTCGGTTTTCATAAGTGTTTTCCCAGGTGTATGATGTAGTTGTGTGTTCTAGATATAACTTACCCAACTGCGATCGCTTTCCTATCACCTTCAGAAAAAAAGTTTGGGGAAATGCGGTTACACAATCCAAAATCCTTGCATTCAAAAGCCCCTGGTCTACACTAGGGGCTAGATTCTCAACTTCGATTGTGGAAGTGCCTTATTCAAACTCAGGTGGCCACAATTCTGATATTGCCAGTTCCCAACCTGGTAGCAAGTCTGGTAATGTAAGTGTGTCGCCATTCTGCAATACCACTGGAGCTTGGTTTATTCGATAAACCGTTACTGTCAACTTATCAGGGTCAATCAATATGCCGACTGTAGACCCAAGTTGCAAAAATAGCTGAATCTTCTCTTCAAGCGGTTTGATTCTGTCGCTTTTAGATTTAATCTCAACCATCAAGTCTGGAACTAACTCTACAAAGTCGCGCTTGGTCTTCTTCAGTCGGTCAGCCCGAACAAAAGACACGTCAGGGGCACGCAGGTTTCTTTTTTCCAAGTCGTCCTCTTCTATTCTAGGTAATATGAAACCTGCGCTAGAGCCAGTCACTCGCCCTAGCTTGCGCGACATTACCCAAATATTCAAGAAGGTACTCAACCGAGTGCCAATTTCCTCTGACTCGTAATCTGATGGCCCCATAACTATAATTTTCCCTTCTACCAGCTCCATCTGCCATTCTGGATGCTCGGTTTGTAGCTCCTCTAAGTCTGTAATGGTGAAAGACATAATATTACAGAAAATACTCTTATGTATATCATAAGTACCGCACTTTAAGAAAGCTACAATGTATTGTATTGAAAGAAAAACGGCTGCATAGTTTGCCATTAGTAGCATCAATGAAAACAGATGTAATTTTTTATGAACTTATCAAGGAACTACCACAGATATTTTTTGAACTTATTGATAAACCTGATACTAATCCCAATATCTACACATTTATTGCACCTGAAATCAAACAACAATCATTTCGTCTAGACGGCTTATTTGCTACTATTAAGGGATTTGAAAATGAACCCTTATATTTTGTAGAATTGCAAACTTACAAAGATGAAGAATTTTACGAGCGACTTTTTGGAGAAATTTTTGTTTACTTTCGTCAATATAAACCCGCAAACTCAGACTGGTACGCAATTGTTATTTACGACAAACGTATTCATGAAACCCCACCTCACCCCCGCTATCAGGCTTTAGTAGAACAACATCTACGCTGCATTTATCTGAATGAACTTTCTACTAGGGCTGAAGATTCCTTGGGGGTAGGAATTGCCAAACTATTTGTAGAATCGCCTACAAAAGCTACTTCCTTAGCTCAACAGCTAATCACTCAGGCACGAGAAGATTTTCCCGATGAAAATCTTCAAAAGAAAGTGCTAGGATTTATCCAAGCCATTGTATTTTATAAGTTTCCCAATCTTACTTTAGAGGAAATTGAAGCTATGCTGGATTTAGATGCATTCAAAAATACTCGATTGTACGAGAGTATCGTGGAAAAGACAAAGCCGAAAACAGAACTAGAAACAAAATTGAAATTAGTCCCAAAATGTGTTGAGAAAGGTATGAGTATTCAAGAAATAGCAGAATTTTTAGAACTAGATGTTGAAATTATCAAGAAATATCTGCAAGAACAGTCTTAGTGGTTCAGAATAATGTAACTTATGCAACTGGCACATACATATATTAGGAGCAATTGAAACTATGTTTGATTTAGATGAATTTACAATTACTCGATTGTACAAGAACATCTGGGAAAAGAGTAGATTGAAATTAGCCCCAAAACTTAGAGATCGAGGTATGAGTGTTCAAGAAATGGCAGAATTGCTAGAAATAGATATTGAAGTTATCAGGAAATATCTGCGAGAAAACTTTTAGCGGTTAAGAGTATCTTTGACAAGTATTGAGCGCATAGTACCGTAGGCATTTGGCGATCGCTTACCATCTGATGTAGCCAATCGTAAATTATTATGCTATATTAAGCGTAGTCGTTATGAGTTCGTATATTTTCATGGCTAACACAACTGTAGAAAACTTGGTAATTATCGGTTCTGGGCCAGCAGGGTACACAGCTGCTATTTATGCCGGACGCGCTAACCTGAAACCTGTTGTATTTGAGGGTTTCCAAGCCGGGGGATTACCTGGTGGGCAATTAATGACAACGACGGAAGTTGAGAACTTTCCAGGGTTTCCCCAAGGTATTACCGGGCCGGAACTGATGGATCAGATGAAGGCGCAGGCAGAGCGCTGGGGGGCTGAACTATATACTGAAGATGTTATAGCAGTTGACTTGAGTCAACGTCCATTTACAGTGCGATCGCAAGAGAGGGAAATAAAAACCAACAGCATCGTTATTGCTACGGGTGCAACAGCAAAACGTTTAGGTTTACCCAACGAACATGAATTTTGGAGTCGGGGTATTTCCGCTTGTGCGATTTGCGATGGTGCGACACCGATTTTCCACGGTGCAGAATTGGCTGTGATTGGTGCTGGCGACTCGGCGGCGGAAGAGTCAATTTACCTCACTAAGTATGGTTCTAAGGTAAATATGTTGGTACGCACCGATAAAATGCGGGCTTCTAAAGCCATGCAAGACCGTGTTTTGAGTAACCCGAAAATCCAAGTGCATTGGAACACAGAAGCTATGGATATCTTCGGTAACGGTCACATGGAAGGGGTGAAAGTCCGCAATACCAAAACTGGTGAAGAGAGCAAACTGCACGCTAAGGGTTTATTCTACGCTATTGGTCACACTCCCAACACCTCTTTATTCAAGGGGCAACTAGAACTGGATGAGATAGGTTACGTTGTCACCAAGCACGGTACTGTGGAAACCAGTGTAGAAGGCGTTTTTGCTGCTGGCGACGTGCAAGATCATGAGTTTCGGCAAGCAATTACGGCTGCGGGTACTGGCTGTATGGCGGCGATGTTGGCAGAACGTTGGTTGTCATCCACTGGCTTGATTCAAGAATTCCATCAACAGCCAGAAACGGCGGTTAATGAATTAGAACATCAGCCAGCCAAAAAGACTGAAGCCGAGGAAGAAGCTGGATTTAATTTGAATGGGACGCGCCATGAGGGAGGTTATGCCTTACGGAAATTGTTCCATGAAAGCGATCGCTTACTCCTTGTTAAATATGTCTCTCCTGGTTGTGGCCCTTGTCATACCCTGAAGCCGATTTTAAATAAAGTGGTGGATGAATTTGACAGCAAAATTCACTTTGTGGAAATTGACATCGACAAAGACCGAGATATTGCTGAAAATGCTGGTGTGACAGGAACGCCAACGGTTCAATTGTTCAAAAATAAGGAACTGGTGAAGGAAGTCAAAGGTGTGAAGCAAAAGAGCGAATACCGCCAGTTGATTGAAAGTAATCTTTAGGGACTGGGGACTAGGAAATAATTTTTTTAACTGCTAATAACCCAAGTTGCGGGTTATCAACAGGACTTACGCAAAGGCAACGTACTTTCGTCATTGCAAGCGTTGCGTACTCCTTTCCTGCGGAACGCTACGCGAACGGAGAAGCAAGCTACGCGGAGCGTCTCTAAGAGTTGCAATCCCAGTCTTGACTGGGATTGCAACGC
Organism: Nostoc sp. CHAB 5715; assembly: GCF_020829685.1. GTDB lineage: Bacteria > Cyanobacteriota > Cyanobacteriia > Cyanobacteriales > Nostocaceae > Nostoc. Next base: position 7,458 of record NZ_JAIVFR010000110.1, read on the forward strand.
TTGACTGCGTTCCGCTCGCAATGACTAATCATCGCTGCGTAAGTCCTGAATTGGTAAAAATTCACTTTGACAGTGATTTTCCAGATTAAATTATCTAGAGTGAACGATAAATTACGCTAGCGATCTAAAATGACACTGTTAATCGGCAAAAAAACAGTAATCAAGTTCAATGTATGGCGCGTCAACGCTCGATTTTTTCATTTTTCCTAGTATTATTGGCCACATTCCTAATTAGTTGTGGCGGCCCTGGTGTTGCGGTAGCACCTCCGACTTATACAGCAACGCAACTTGAAAGAATTCAGGCTTATGTTCCTGAAATTCAGGCTGTGCGCGATCGCTCACAAGAGTTGAAAACCCTGATCCAAAGAGGTGATTGGATCAATGTGCGTAACTTTATACATGGGCCCATCACAGAAGCAAGGCTGAACCTGACTTATGTCACTCCCAACCTTCTGCCCAAAGACCAACCCGCAGCACGTCAGATAACGCGAGATTTGTTTAACGACCTGGTTAAACTTGATAAAGCTACTAGTGCTGGCAATCCTCAAGTTGCCCTAAGTAACTCCCAGGCTGCTTTCGCAGATATTGACAAATTCCTCAATCTGCTTCCTAAGAAAGAAGACAGACGCGATTAATCGCGTCTGTACAAGAGTTAGAGACGCGATTAATCGCGTCTGTACAGGAGTTAGGAATTTTAAATTTTTAACTCCTCACTTCTAACTCCTAACTTCTCATTTAAAGCACAAGTCATGAATGTAGTTATTATCGGTTGTGGTGTGGTTGGGGCTGCGATCGCATACCAACTGAGTCAAGTAAAAGGGCTGAAAATCACAGTTTGCGATCGGCAAGCACCAGCACAAGCTTCCACGGGCGCTGCACTTGGCGTTTTAATGGGCGCAATCAGCCAAAAAATTAAGGGCAAAGCTTGGCAGATGCGACAAACTAGCATCCAACGCTATGAGACTTTGATTCCTGAACTAGAAGCTTTAACAGGTCGCCAAATCCCCTTTAACCGCCAGGGAATTCTCAGTCTTGGTTTGGAAGAGGAGAATTTAGCAGCATGGGAAAAACTTGTAGAAGTTCGCCACTCTCAAGGCTGGCATTTAGAAATATGGGATACGGCTAAACTCAAAAATATCTGTCCTCAAGTTGATCATGAAACAATTACTGGCGCTGTCTATTCTCCCCAAGATCGTCAACTTGATCCAACTGCTCTCACATTAGCTTTAGTTGAGGCTGCCCAGCAAAACGGTGTGACTTTCAAATTCGGTGTGACTGTTTTGGATGCCCAAACCTCACCACCTGAATCTTCTCCCCAATTTTGCGTTCAACTTGAAACTACAGAAGGAACAATAGCGGCTGATTGGTTTGTAATCGCAGCAGGGCTAGGTTCAACACCACTGACGGCAAAATTAAATCAGATAATTGATATCCGCCCCGTACTTGGGCAAGCATTGCAAATGCATGTAGGGCATCCGTTAGGTAATCGAGACTTTCAGCCAGCGATAACGGGTAACGATGTGCATATTGTTCCTGTGGGCGGTGGAGATTATTGGGTGGGTGCAACAGTGGAATTTCCCAACAATGGCGATGAGATACTGCCAAATCAAGAACTGCTGGAATCTGTTAGAAAACAAGCGATCGCATTTTGCCCAGAGTTAGCCACAGCAACCATTCTCCGCACTTGGTCGGGGTTACGTCCCCGTCCTGAAGGTCGTCCAGCCCCAGTTATTGGTAAGTTGCCAGGGTTTAGTAATGTCCTCCTAGCTACCGGACACTATCGCAACGGCGTTTTACTAGCGCCCGCTACAGCTTATGCGATTCGTGAGATGATTATTCATCAGGAAGTGGGGAGATGAGGGGGATGAGGGGGATGAGGGGGATGAGGAAGCAGGGGGAGAAAGAATAACTAATGCCCCATGCCCCATGCCCAATGCCCAATGCCCACTTGCCCTGAGCGAAGCCGAAGGGATGCCCCATGCCCAATTCCCAATGCCCAATATAGGAATATAGCGTGTCAATAACAGAACATAAAATCAATGTAGATTCACTGGAATGGTTTTATCGAGAATCTTCACCAATTGGCAGAACTGACTTAGCGCCTGTGTTGTTGCTACATGGCTTAGTCTCACAAAGTTACAGTTGGCGTAATATTATACCTGCTTTGGCGAATCAGGGTACAAGAGCGATCGCTCCAGATTGGATTGGTTACGGCTTTTCTGCAAAACCAGAAAAACGAGATTTTGCTTACACTCCCGATGCTTTTATCACAGCTTTAGAAGGATTTATCAAAGCGCTAGAACTTGAACATTTTTCTTTAGTTGTCCAAGGTTTTTTAGGTTCTGTAGGACTACAATATGCCTTGCGTCACCCCGAACAAATTGCCAATTTAGCTATTTTAAATACACCAATTTCAACTGCTGCCAAATTACCCTGGAAAATTAAACAGATGGGTTTGCCTTTGGCAGGTGAAGTAATGACCCAAGACCCGCTTTTGGTTGACCGGACGCTAGAAGGTGGAAGCCGTTATCGTATAGGAGATAAAGAATTAGATGTTTATCGGAAACCATTTTTAAAAAGTTCTTCATCTGGGCGGAGTCTCTTATCAAGTATTCGCAATTTACAGCTTGATTCAGCAATGAAAGAAGTCGAATCTGGCTTTAAAGAATGGCAACAGCCAATTCTGATTCAATGGGGTATAATTGACCCTTGGCTACCCGTAGACATTGCCGAAAATTTTGCCAACTCCGTACCAAATACCGAATTAATAAAACTTAATAACGTGGGACATTATCCTCAAGAACACTACCACGAAGCGATTTTAGAAGACCTTTTACCCTTTATGCGTCGTAAAGATGCTCATTGACAATATAGCTCTGGCAAAAATCGATATTATAAAAATGAACCCACAGATAAACACAATTCAAAACTTGTACTGAGCGTAGCCGAAGTATTCAAAATTCAAACATTTTAGACATTTCAGACGGGGATTTAAACCCCGACTGGAACTGGTGCTACATATAATGGTTGGGGTCTTAAACCCTTGAACTTACGATAAAGGATATTTACAATTCTTTGCTTAACTCAAAATTATATATTTGAGCGGAAATTGCATCAAGCATTTTATAGTTTATACTACTAGTGCGTCAAGTTTAAATTGATGGATAAGCAAGTTCGTAGTCAGGACTTTAGTCCTGATGTTCTAAGCACGCTTTGTGCTTACTACAAACCCTCAAAACTAACTTAGACATTGTACTACCTCTGATCAAGATTAACACCTCAGTGTCAATAAAGCTGAAAATAATATCAATAATGCTTAGGTGATTTGTGATGAAAAAAATACCTATGTTGACGAGTTTCGACTTACCTCGGCTCCGGTTCCATGTCCGCAAGTCGAGATGCTCGGCACAAGTGCGAGAGTACAAGTCGGCACGAGTCGCTCAACTCTCGACCACTCAGTTGGTTGAGCGAAGCGATGCACTGAGCGCAGTCGTTGTGTCGAAACCAACGGCTATGGTAAATTTATTACTAGAATTCACCTTACTTATGATCTAAATATGACAGATGTATCTTTTTATAAAGCAAGTACTTAAGTAGCGCTTTAATATTGGGAAACAAACCAAACGAAAAATTTTCATTATTCGCTTATCTACAAATCAAACTTTTTGTCAAGAATAATTTAGATAAACTTACTTTCCGTAATCTTATATCTTTATAGTGTAGTTAAGATTAGTAAATTACTGCAATGTCTTTCATAGTCACGGTAAAC
>NZ_JAIVFR010001109.1 GCF_020829685.1 Nostoc sp. CHAB 5715
GTTTGCGCCGAAAATTTGTTGCAAAGTTGGTTCTGCCATAAAGCAAAGCGAATTTTAGTGAAGTGAATAAATCCGTTGTATTTCTTGGCAAAGAAATTGTAAATATTCCTCTTTTATGTAAAACAAGAATATTTACGGATGTCGTGTAATCCTTGCAGTGATTAGGATTAACCCAGTTTTTACTAATAGTCCAAATTAAAAATGTTCCGGTTTAACCAGTTGCAGTGGTTAAACCAGAACATTTATATCAACAAAAGAGAATGAAAAATAACCGCAATGGTCAAGCGGCTATTTTATCTAACATGGAATATTCTAAGATCCGTAACCAGATAAAAAGCCAAAAATACAAACTTCTTCTAGACTTGGCGTGGTACACCGGGGAAAGGTGGGGGGCTTTAGTGAAGTTGCAAGTCGAAGATGTTTATAATCCAGATTCAAGCCCGCGAGAATATATCAATTTTCGAGCCAGAAGTCGTAAGGCCACACCTGATGGAAAGCGGAAAACTCGTCAAGTTCCGGTACATCCTATTCTTGCCGAATCGCTATTGTCGTACAAAATTGATACTGATTTACCGTGGTTATTTCCTAACCGAGCCGGGGATAAACCAATTACCAGCCGCTGGGCAGACGCGATTTTACGTAAAGCTGTTGACCGAGCCGGTTTAGTGGTTAAGGGCATCAGCACCCACAGCACCCGCCGGACATTTATAACGAAGCTGCACCGCAACGGAACCGACTTGTACACAATCAAGCAGATTACTGGACACCAGGATTTTAAATCCTTAGAGCGGTATGTGGAAATTGATAGCGATCGCGTTAAGGGAGCTATCAACGCTCTATGAACCCCAATCTCCTATTCCTGCAAATTGAGATATTCTTCGAGCGCTTACAAAAGGGGGAATACGACCATCCTTTGTATTTGGCTATGGCACTGGAGAATCTTGCAAATCAGGCATGGGATGAAGTTGATCAGGTTTACCCCAATCTGTGACAAATCGCAGCCGGGGCGGATAAGGTGGTGAAGCTAATAGATATTATGTTTCAGCACAAACTGCGATCGCACTTTCAACCAGAGTGCAATCGCATTTTTCATGATTGAGCATTGGGGAATAGCAATTGCAATTAAGTAAAAAACGCTGTATCCTGCCTTGACACAGGCCTTTCAAAAAATAGGCAATGCTCAGACCAGGACAAAACAGTACCAGCTTCCCGCCAGCTTGGAACCACGGGAAAACTCAGACTATCCGCGTACCAGTCGCACTTGCAGAACAAATTTTAGAATACGCCTATGCTATTGACTCTGGTCACGTTATGGATCAACAGATGATTTTGCGGGCTATCGACTCTTTTGTAGAATCAAGAATTGCCCAGTTTCACCCCAATCAGTACAGCAGTACTGGTTCAGTTACGAGTCGGCGCTGGGATGAACTGCGACGGTTCAGAAATGCGATCGCCCTCTCCCACACTGCTGACGGATTAACTTTTCAATCTCACAGGGTGAGTGTCCGTCACTGATGGCAATTTCTACAGCTAGTTTATTTTCATTGCTCAAGGGCGATCGCACGTTGCCACCGCCGATGTGGCGGTGCTGAATCTTCCGCCCATGCATCCAACAGTAGCGGTAATATTTGTGTTTCTTGCCGCAGCGCTTGACCCAGTACTCCTCAACCCAATGAGTGTGTTCGGGAGCAGATTCTATAGGGTCTAGTTTTTGCTCCCGAACAATAGTATCAGTATTTAGAGTGCCTGGTGTTACTTGCTCCCGAACACATACTTGTTCGGGAGCAGATTCTATAGGGTCTAGTTTTTGCTCCCGAACAATAGTATCAGTATTTAGAGTGCTTGATGTTACTTGCTCCAGAACTTGTAGAGTGTGTTCGGGAGCAGTTTCGATTTCATCCCAGAACGGATCGTAAACAGGGGTAGGCAGTGAAAAATTAGTAAAAGCTTCTAAATCAAAAAGTGTAGGTTGGTTCATAATCAAACTGGAAATTAATGGTCGCTGCTCCTGAAGGAGCAGTTTTTTTATGCAGTTATTCCCTAGTAATCCCTTGGGAGGTTACTAGGGAACCAAGATTTTAAAATTTCGATAAATCCAGATAAATTAAGCGATTTATCCGCCCAATAACACTCACGTAAGCAGCCAATTAACCATCCTTGAGGCTTACGAATTGCTTGATGTCCACCACTAAAAACAAAGTGCTTAAGAGCTAATCGGACATCTTCAATGTCAAACTCAAATAGATGTCTAGTTGTTCGTTTATTT
>NZ_JAIVFR010001110.1 GCF_020829685.1 Nostoc sp. CHAB 5715
GAGCATTAAAATCGCAGTTTTATAGAAAGGCTCAAAAACTTAAAACCCAGTCACAGCAATAAATCTAGCCTATCTTTAGGTTTTATTTATTATTCTGTTCCATAAAATGAACTGAAGAACCAAAATTGATAAGGTTTCTATATCAATAATTGCCTTTTGCTGATTGTAGCGGACATGGAAATGAGGGGGCGGATGGTCGTTATAGTACATAGTAATGATAATTCCTAAAAAACGACAAATTTCAGGCATCACATCATGTCCGGTTGAACAATTGTCATTGCGAACGAAGTGAAGCAATCCCCGAACCCTTGCGATTGCTTCACTTCACTTCGTTGCGTTCGCAATGACATATCATAAGTAATTTAGCGGACATGATATCACATTATCTTCTCAATTATGCTGTCTATTCAGCCATATCCACCTGATTGTAACTATTTTTAGTAGCTCTTCCTTTGCGCCTCTGTGACACAAAAAAAGGCGAACCCAAAAAGTTCGCCTTTATCATATACTGTTGCTCAATCCAAATCCAAATCTAAATCTTCGCTTCTTCTTTCACCAACTTATCCCAACCCAAATCTTTCAAATTATTATTCCGACGCAACGGACGAGTTACCAACTCTAATATGTCACGCGCATTCGTAAAGCCGTGAATTTGAGCAAAAGTAAACTCCACCGACCACTTTGTATTAATACCGCGTGCTTCCAACGGGTTAGCGTGAGCCATACCAGTAATTACCAAATCTGGTTTCAACTCATAAATCCGTTGAAGTTGATTGTAATTATCCGGCTTCTCCACAATCTTTGGTAGAGGTGAACCCATTTCTTGGCAAGTTTTCTCCAACAAAGCCAACTCAGCAGCTTGATAGCGCTTATCCATGTAGGGAATGCCGATTTCGTGAACTGTCATTCCACAACGGATTAAGAATCTTGCTTGGGAAATTTCCAGCAAGTTATCACCCATGAAGAATACAGACTTACCGCGAATCAGTTTCACGTAATCTTCCAAGCTTTCCCAAATTTGGGCTTCCCGTTCATCCAAACCCTTGGGAGTAATACCGAACACTGAGCAGATTTTCTCAATCCAAGCGCGGGTGCCATCGGGGCCAATGGGGAAGGGTGCGCCAATGAGTTTACACTTGCGGCGACGCATTAAGGTGGTAGCAGTGCGGCTGAGGAAGGGGTTGACACCAGCGACATAATACCCTTCTTCTAGTACTGGCAGTTCAGTGAAGCGCTTGGCGGGTAGCCAGCCGGAAACTTTGATACCTTGTTTCTTCAGTTCCAAAGTTAACTGAGTAACTACGGGGTCGGGAAGGGAGCCAAAGAGAACTAAGGGTGGATGATCCACGTACTCAGATTCATCTTGGGCGACATCTTCTTTCTTTTTACCGAAGTTGAGCAATTTAGCGATCGCATTGCGTTCACTTTTCTCTGTTTCCGCCACCGGAGTCTTATCAGGGCAACGGTTAGCCATAGCAGCTAATACGGTGTCTTCCCCTTGGGTGAAGGCGTAATCTAGACCATTTGCCCGCGCTACAACGATGGGAATCCCAATTTCGGATTCCAGCTTCGGTGCCAAACCTTCCAAATCTGTTTTGATAATTTCGGTGGTGCAAGTGCCAATCCAGACAATTACACTAGGATTGCGATCGCGTTTAATTTGCAAGCACAACCGCTTTAACTCTTCATAATCATTCAGCTGTGCCGAAATATCGCCCTCTTCCAACTCTGCCATTGCATAGCGGGGTTCAGCAAAAATCATCACCCCCATCGCATTTTGCAGGAAGTAGCCACAAGTTTTTGTCCCAATCACCAAAAAGAAGCTATCTTCAATTTTTTGGTATAACCACGCCACGCAGCTAATTGGGCAAAAGGTATGGTAATTTCCAGTTTCACATTCAAAGTTTAAAGCTTCTGGTTGTTGAGCGACAGTCATTTTGGTTTTTTCTCCCCTTGATTTTCAAGTTAGGAGTAATAACTTAGAAGTTATCAGTTAATAGTGAAGAGTTATGAATTATGAGTTTTTATTCCTAACTCCTAACTCCTAACTTTTAACTTTTCTAAACTCCTAACTCCTAACTTAGTAATTAAGCGTTGGGGAAGAGACGGGCAATTTCTGATTCATCAAAAACGCCTGCTGGCAGTTCTTCCCCCAAAAAATCGTTATTTTTTTCAGCTTTTTGCAAAGCTGTTTCATCACTCCAGACATCTGGCAACAGGCAGCATGGACAGCGCCACGGAGGCTTCGCTTTGGGACCGCACCGGG
>NZ_JAIVFR010001111.1 GCF_020829685.1 Nostoc sp. CHAB 5715
ATGAAGAAACGCTAATGACTAGGATGGCACAGGACGTAACCATTGAGATTCAAAGAGATTTCCCAGCTGTTATCCGCTTACCTAAAGTCAATCAAACCGTGAGCGTTACTGTTACAGCAAAAGCCGAATTAGCGGTCGCTTTACTTCAAGAGCCTAGCCACCATCTATTCAACACTTATCGCCGCAAAGGGCGCCCCAACAACCTTCGGGTTGAAACGCCCGAGAACGTAGGATGCACAGAGAAAGATTGTTTATTGCCACTGATGAAAACACTCATACGGACTGGGCAATGCGCCAAACCGGGATGTTCCACAAACAGCAGCAACCTAGTCTACCGGCATGAACAGAAGACAGTGGACACGATGCTATCGTGCGACTTAATCCACGGCGGTTATGCTCAATACGATGTAGTTGTACTCGTTAGCGGAGATGACGACTTCCTTCCACCACTCCGAACCGTGCTACTCCAGGGGACTTCGGCAATAAGAATCCATCCGAAACGCAACGGTACAAGAACTTCATTCCCTCAAGGCGGCGGGAAGTTTTTTGAGGTAGATTTATAAAATGCAGATCAATGACTTTAAATCAATCGTTACGACCTTTTCCGATCCAGGAACAGAACTTCTATTCGACAAAACGCAAATAGTCGTTTCAGTGAATGGCGACTTGATAATTGGAAATCTGTCGGTGAAGTCAGGAGATGTCTACGTTGATGAGGGAAGCGGGCCAGAACCAGCGAGCAAATGGATTCTAACAAGATTAGCGCGTCTTCCACTGTTGGCTGCGCGCCTCAAGGAGAGTATTCCACTTACAGAGTATTTCGTGCCACCAGCCGCCACTTTACTTCCAACGCTTGAAAAAGGACCACAAGAAAAAGCCATCACTACAGACAATGCATTGGTCACGGCATTAGAAACAATTAGTGATCGCAGCCCACTTGAAGCAACCGTGCTCTACATCACGAGCGATGCTGGCGAGGGAAAGACATCACTAATTAACCAAATGGCTCGTACGCAAGCAGATCTTTTCGTTCGCGGAGAAGCTGAATGGCTTGTAGTGCCTATTCCACTTGGCGGCCGACACTTTCTTAGATTTGACGATATCACCGTAGGCGTCCTTCAAAACCGTTATAGATTCCCTTTTCTTTATTACAACTCATTCCTAGCCCTTGTAAAGATGGGGGTAATTGTCCCTGCGTTTGATGGATTCGAGGAAATGTTTGTCGAAAGCAGTTCGGGAGAAGCGCTCTCGGCGATGGGGATACTTGTTGGATCACTAGATTCCCAAGGGGCTGTTATGGTTGCCGCCCGCAAAGCGTATTTCGAGTTTGAGAACCTTCGCATCCAAGAGCGGTTATTTGACACAATTCGAAACTTCTCCGTCGGTTTCGGAAAGCTTGAATTAAACCGTTGGAACAAAGCGCAGTTTATTGCATATTGCGACAAAAGACGTATTGACGATTCCGAAGCGCTTTACACCCGCGTCAGCGAACGACTTACGGAAGGCCACGCATTGCTAACGCGAGCAGTACTTGTGAAGCGACTTGTCGACGTCGCTATCAAGAGCACATCTCTGGATGAATTGCTTGAGAAACTGAGTAAATCAGGCGCCGATTTCTTTTCTGTATTTGTACGAGGACTTATCGAACGAGAGGCCAACGAAAAATGGATCGATCGATCGGGCGAACGTGAGGTTGGCACTCCTTTGATTAGCGTGAATGAGCATTGCGAGCTACTTTCACAAATCGCGGTGGCGATGTGGGAAGCGCGGGTCGATTATCTCAAGCGAGATTATCTTGAGTTTGTAGCTGATTACTTTAGCGAATCGAGCCGCAAGAACACATTCCAAGCGCAGCAAATTCGGGAACGCATTCGAGGGCACGCGATGCTAGTACCTTCGTCGAATGCACCTAATTCATTAGAGTTTGATCACGATGAATTCCGCCTCTTCTTCCTTGGCGAAGGAATAGCGAACTTGTTACGACCGCTCAATGACCGCGCCAAAGCGGACGTTTTCGGCGTCCTTCGCAGGGGCATATTACCCCGTCAAGCACAGCACGCTCTTGTGAGTGCCGTAACGCGAAGTTCAGACGAAAAGCGCATCGACACAATCAAGCTTTTGGCCACCGTTAGCCAAATGGATGCACAAGCTTCGTACACGCACGAGAATTGTGGAGATATCATTATTCGACTTATTAATGGCATCGAAAGCAACGATCTCGTTATAAGCGGACTGACATTTGGAACCGATTCTCTACGTGACAAG
>NZ_JAIVFR010001112.1 GCF_020829685.1 Nostoc sp. CHAB 5715
GATGCTGTATTCCAATCAAATCCAACTAATGGCGAATTTTCAGGAACACCGAAGGGAATGTAAGCAAGCTGTGCAAATTCTGGCTGTTTCTTCAGATTGACATAGCTTTGGTAGGCCATGACAATTGCCTGAAACTTTTGGGGATCGCGAATCCAAATTTGCTTTAAGTCCAAGTATGTGGGCGTCGTCAGGGCGATTTGTTTCTGGAAGGTGCTAAAAACTGAATTGACTTGAGAAGACTCTAGTTCAGCCATAGTCAATGGTTTGCCATCTTGAGCATGACCTGCTGAACGCCAAAGCAGTGTATGCAGAAAATTCAACGCCGATGAGGCGATATAAGGATTGGAATAACCAACTTCGATTTTGTCAGCAAGAATGGCATCCATCAAGCGATCAAACGTCACCCCTCCACCTTTAGCCAGTTCTTGATACACCTGGGGTTGGATTGCAAAGATGGCTTGGTTCGAGACTAATGCAGGTGCGATCGCTTGCAGTGGCAATCCTTCAGCTTTCAGTAACTCTAACCATAAAGCCGTTGCTGGTGTGTAACCTGCGGGTTTCCCTTTCTTAGCAGCTAAAATCTGTGTCCCCAATCCAGAAGGAATATTCCGAATCCCCACTTGAATGACTTCTCCAGAACTGAGCCTTTGTCGTTGCTGATTAAATTTTTCAACGACATCAATTAACCAACGTTCATCCTGTCGTTCTCCATTCGCTTTTTCAGCCGAGCTGTAGATTTCGACATACACGATATTCGGATCTTTGCTTGGCTTTGCACCGTATAGAGGAAACGAGTTTGGATCGGGCACAGAATCAGCTAGTGGAGGAATCACCACATTATAGGCGGCGGTGTCAGATACAAGCTGTGAATCCAATTGAATACTGGGTAAAAGATGTTGGCTTAGATAGCGATCGGCACTTTCAAATGAATTGATTGATGATGGTGTTGTACAAATCGACAAAAATGTCAGGCATAGTCCGATCGCTAGGCAAAATTTGAAAGGCAAATTTTTCATAGTTTTTAATCTCCTAAAATTCCTCTTTCGTTTTCCGCAATCAGTGTTTGCAGCCGGATCGAGATGACAGCAGGAGCGCTAAGTGAACGCCGCTCCAGACTTTCCAATGCAATTTGGTCGTGCAATTCCTGAAGCTGGTCATGGGTTTGCTGAAGTCGAGTCATGCTGCTTTGTAACTGTTGTTGCGCCAACTCTCGATAACGTGGTGTTTGCACTTGTTGAATAACCTGCAATGCTTGCACCAGTTGGTCAACTAAATCGAGAACAGTGTGCAATGTTTCGAGCAAGTCTGGAGTGAAAGTTGATTCCTGTTGGGCAATTTGTGTCGCAATCTGCCCAATGGCTTGAGCCTGTTGCTGAACCGATCGCCATAGAGATTGAGAAGTATCAGGAATTCGGTTATTAAAGTAACTGATTTGACTTAAAAAAACATCTTTTTCTAGTAAATTTGCAGAGACTGCTGAAGAGCTGATTTTTTGACCTTCGAGTTGCACGTACCAAGAAGCGATCGCCAATACAACAATCACTGCGCCGCTAAATAGAACAATTAAACGTATTCCTAGCCACAAAACAAAGCTAATATAACCAATTAATAGACCAGCCACTAAGAATTGAGTGTGAGACAGTCGAAAAGGATTGCCCCTGGGTTGAGTCATCATTCTATAAATTAATTTTGGAAACGGATTGCCGATGTGCGATCGCATTCTTTAGCTGTGATAAGTTTGGCATAGGCTGCCAAAGTAATGAATTCGTTGACAGCAAAGCTTTTACAAACGATGAAATCATTTGCAGAGTATGCAATTAACGTTTTCAAATGGTAAGAAAAAGACGTAGCAGTGCTACGTCTCTGCAAGGATTCTAGATAACGCATATTTTTTGCTCATGGCCGGAAATGCGATCGCATTGACTACGGGCGCTGTGCGTCATCGCAAACTTTTAAGCAAAAATGCATTTAGAAAGCGAACAAAGTGCTGACTAGGCAAAGATGAAGTCTCTAAAGAGACTGACATTGGTAGTGTCTTGAACGTTAGCGATCAAGTCAATGCCATAGTAAATTTGTGTGTCTAGAGCAAAACCGCCACTCAAGTCTGCATTCCCCAAAGAGTATAGACTAGAGAAACCCCCGGCTAGAATGAAATCAGAAGAGGGGTTCCAGTCAGTAATGGTAGCGTAACCAAGACCTAGGTATTCAACACCGAAGGAACTGCCAATAACGAAAGTATCAGAACCAGCACCACCAACCAG
>NZ_JAIVFR010001113.1 GCF_020829685.1 Nostoc sp. CHAB 5715
AGCTTGGTGATGTCAACGGCGATGGTCGTGATGATATTGTCGGTTTTGGAAATAGTGATGTCTATGTCTCTCTAGGTTGAAGCAATGGCACTTTCGGTCCAATATTTGTCGCTCAGGACAATAATTTTTCTGTCGTTGATGGCGGATGGACTAGCTTTAACCAATATCCACGTCAGCTTGGTGATGTCAACGGCGATGGTCGCGATGATATTGTCGGTTTTGGAAATAGTGATGTCTACGTCGCTCTAGGTCAAAGCAATGGCACTTTCGGTTCGATATTTGTCGCTCAAAGCGATAATTTTTCTGTGGTTGATGGCGGATGGACTAGCTTTGACCTATATCCACGTCAGCTTGGTGATGTCAACGGCGATGGTCGTGATGATATTGTCGGTTTTGGAAATAGTGATGTCTATGTCTCTCTAGGTCAAAGCAATGGCACTTTCGGTCCGTTGTTTGTAGCTCAAAGCGATAATTTTTCTGTCGTTGATGGCGGATGGACTAGCTTTAACCAATATCCGCGTCAGCTTGCTGATATTAACGGCGATGGTCTCGATGATATTGTCGGTTTTGGAAATAGTGATGTCTACGCCGCTCTAGGTCAAACTAATGGCACTTTCGGTCCGATATTTGTCGCTCAAAGCGATAATTTTTCTGTCGTTGATGGCGGATGGACTAGCTTTAACCAATATCCGCGTCAACTTGGCGATATCAACGGCGATGGTCGCAATGATATTGTTGGTTTTGGAAATGCTGATGTCTACGTCGCTCTAGCTTAATAGTTTGTTTGTCATTGGCTCCAATGTCACCTCTCCGTTAGAGGATGTTTGTAAAGTCTAATTTATTACTAGCCCTGGCGATTATAAGTCGTGCGCCAGTTGCTCACGGGGGAAACCCCCTTCTCTACGGGACGCTACGCGAACGTTTGTGTAGTAGCGATTTCTATCCGCCCAATACTTTTCAAACATCCTCTTAGGGAAGATTTCTCGGTTCTATCGCTCCCCTGAGCCTAAAGTGACTTACGCTATTAAATACCAAGTTGGAAAACTGTAAAATTTTTTCTCTATAAGAATAACAGGTTTAAAAAAGTATGGATTTAATACTAGGAACTATAAAGGAAGCGATAGAGCCGATTTCTATCTGTTGGCTTTTAATTTCCTGTCAGCAGATGATTACAAAGTATATGTAAAATCTTCCACCAACATACCAGGAACTAAACTACCTCCAAGTTGACGACTTTCATAAGTTCCTACTTCGGGAATGAATTCTTGAAAATTGGTCAAATCTACTAACTTATCTCCCCAAAAGCGATAGAGACTTTCGTCAAAACGTAAGTTTTCAATGGGGGCAAGAATTTCTGCGTTTTCTACCCAAAAACAAGCATAACGAGTCATACCTGTGATTCTACCAGTATGGCGATCGCTCCAATTCAAGTAATGCAAATTAGATACATATAATCCGGTATCTAAACTCGGAAGAATCTGCTCAAATACTAAATTTCCAGTAGTCACTTCTGGCGCTCGTAAAGTCTCTGAACCATTAGCACCGTTAGCAATCTTTTGATATTCCTTAGCAGTCCGAGAATTCACCAAACTATTTACTAAATGTCCTTTTTCTATTACAGTTAACTCTGGTGCTGCTATTTCTCCTAATTCATTAAATCGCGGCACTAATCCTCTCTGAAAGTTTTCTTTCAAACTAAATCTTGGGGAAAGTTGTTTTTCTTGACGCGATAAAGCAGCTAAAGCACTGTTTCCTTGTTGGATATCAGCTTCGCTGACTGCTCCCCAAGAAAGCATTGCTAATAAATCTCCAACAGCAGCAGGTGCAAAATAAGTTTTGTATTGTCCCCGTGGTAATTCTTTCGCTGGGCGAGAAAGCAATTCGAGTTGCTTTCTGGCTTCGCTGATTTTGGCTATATAAGCAGATTCATCCCAATCACTTCCTGCAAATGTCCCTTTAACTGCTTGTCCAGAGGTGGAAAATAGAGAATAATCTAAGGTAAAAGAATCAGTAGCAAACCAGTGTTGTTGACCGTTGGAATCACCATAAGCTTTGATTACTATTCCTCCAGCATATATACCAGTAAAATCTAATTCAGCAACTAGTTCTAACACAGTTGGTACTACTGCTTCCGCCGCCAACATGGTAGATTTGGACTCCGATCCCACAGAACTGATCGATATCATTAGTATTGTCAAACAATTGTTGATTACTCGCGGGGCCGTGTCGACATTTTCTATCGCTAATTATATTGCTAAAT
>NZ_JAIVFR010001114.1 GCF_020829685.1 Nostoc sp. CHAB 5715
TAGGAATCGTATTTGATTTTTGAAATTATTTACGTAGGCGGGGAGTGGGGAGTAGGGAGTAGGGAATAAGGAATTAGGTTTTTCGAGTTGTACCGAGCTTTTTCAGAAATCAAATATTAGTCCTATAGTACTCCTATTTGATTTTTGAAAAGACTCGGTATAACTCGAAAAGCCTGATTCCCCACTCCCCACTCCCCACTCCCTACTCCCTATTCCCTCCCCACGCAAAGAAGTTCAGAAATAAAATCGGATTGCTATAGCAGCGTTTTATAATTATAAGTAGTTGCTCTTACTGGAGCAATTACTACATGGGTATAGCTATTCTTACTAGATAATTGTAAAAATTGATGTAATGATAAAATAAATAAATTAACTTTTTTCAGAAAATATAAATTAGCTTATATTCGATCGAATCTGCCTCTAACTCCCGCCTTATAATGATTATCATTACTACACAAGTGAATATTTAATTTCCTGAAAGTCTTATATGATTAGGGACTTCCAGAAAATAAATTATCCAATTTACTTAGATAATATTTTTCTTTCTCCCCAGCAAGAACTGCTCCCTGCCCCCCTGCCTACACCGCGATAGGATATTTTTTTAGTTGGAAGTCCCTTAGGGTCGTAGAGATTGGGGACACAACGACAAGCGGTAGTTGAGCGCAGTCGAAACTCAGTGCATCGCTCTTGACTGGGAAGAAGGAATAAAGGTGTACTGAGTTTTTTTCAAAAATCAAATATGAGTCCTATATATTTACTTGATCTCTTGCAGATTACTAATTGTAAAGAATATTTCATCATCAGTTCTTTGCTTATCATAATCAATGTTAATTTGAGTAGGGTAGCCAAGTATTGGGTTATATTGTACAGTCAAGTTGTCTGCTTTTTGAATGAACGCATTTCTAATGATATTGAAGAGTTTAGGAATTGTATTATATTTCTCAAATAATGCTGTATCTACTGGTTCTTTAGCATATTTATAAGTAATGGAAGTCGTGACTCCCTTACGTACTTCAATAATCACTGGTTCTGTGGCTTTGGGGAAACAAAAGCAACTCCTAGTAAATTCATAGCGATAATTAGAGATTTTTTTCTGTCTCCATAATCGGGAATTAATCTTAAATTGTTCTAAAGCGAAACTATTAAACGCTGGTTTTTGGGCTACCTGTATAGGAGGTTGAGATATTACAGGTGTACTCAAACCCAAAGACGCGACTAAAATGGCACTAATTGCAATTGGTAAGCGCATATAAATCCATCCTTAACTTCAATTGCTTAGTAGTTTAACGTGCTTCAAGGTCATTGCCAAAAAACTGAAATTATTTTTGACAATCATCCATAGCCTAATACCGCAAGGCGGAAGGGGAGCATTCACGCATTCATGCATTCAAAAGTTTGGTATATCAAGGCTTTTGCAAGTTTTAAAATGGTAGCTTGATTTTTGCCGATCTGTACTAGTTTTTACTCATCTAGACGGAGTGCGATCGCATTCAGCAATTCCTTAAATTCTGATTCGCTGTGAGTATCAGGGGTTAGCGTGTTCATATCTTGAATTGTCGAGTCAAAAGGGCGTAGGCGGACTTCCTTTGTATAGCCACGATTTCTAATCACCGCGTATATTTGCTTCAGATAATAGGTCTGATCGCGGCAAAATATCTAACTTTTTGTATTTGATTTTAATATTGTTGTGTGATTCTATGTAACTTGATATATATAGCTTTCTATATTGACCAGCTTCTATCCAAAATTCCTGTGTATAAATATGCCAGAAACTAAATCAAGTCCTCATACACATACAAACACATCAATCAAAGCTGATACCTTGGCTGCATCTGTTCTCTCGTCTTCTAATCCTCAAGAAATCTGATGCTTCGTTGTTAACCCGCTTGGGAATAAATTCCTCTTGCTTATAGCTAAAGTCCTCTCAAGAGGACTAAATATAAGATTTTAAGCGATGTTGATGGCTAAACTCTTTGTGTTAGGGAAAATTTCAGTCCACTTAAGTGGACTTTAGCTATCAGCCCAGAACTTAAGTTCTGGGCGGGATGTCGGACAATGCTACATCTTAACTGTTACAAAAATGTGGGTAATGGTAAGCCTTTTTAAGGAAGGTTAGGGAGGATCAAGCCTTAACCCAAGCGTATTGACTTATATTCTTAATTATAAGAATTACTGACTCACAACTTGCTCTTGCGATTCCTGTTGGACTGCTGACCCTTGAGTTCCTAGTTGAATCAGTTCAATTTTATACCCAT
>NZ_JAIVFR010001115.1 GCF_020829685.1 Nostoc sp. CHAB 5715
ATTCATATTTAGGTTCCTGGAGTCAAGAGTTAAGGGTAAAGAATCAAAAGTCCAGATTTAAGAGTCAAAAGTTAGTAACTCTCCCTCATCTCCCTCATCTCCCTCATCTCCCTCATCTCCCTCATCTTCCCAATCCTCCGTCCCCAGTACCCAGTAGTTACTCATCTTCATCGGGTTCTAAATCGTCTGCTGTCAATTCTTGATGGGGGATGGCGGCGATAATTGCATCTATTACTTTAGATACTGGTAATATTTCAATATTAAGGTCGGGAAATTTTGTCCCTTTTGGCACGATCGCTCGTTTAAATCCCAACTTAGCAGCTTCTTTTAACCGCAGTTCCATTTGGGAAACCGATCGCACTTGTCCACCTAACCCAACTTCACCAATTAATACTGTACCGGGATCGACTATGCGATCGCGGAAACTAGCTACAATTGCGATCGCAATTCCTAAATCTACCGCAGGTTCTTCCACATTCAACCCACCCGCAGAAGCAACGTAAGAATCTAATTTCGACATGGGAATTCCCACTCGTTTTTCTAAGACGGCAAGAATTTGCACCAAGCGGTTGTAATCTACGCCAGTACCAGCACGACGGGGTGAGGGGTAGCTGGTGGGACTCACCAAAGCTTGCAATTCTACAACTATCGGGCGAGTACCTTCGCAAGCAACGACAATGGCAGTACCAGGTGCGGGATCGTCACGGTTGCCTAAAAATAGCTCTGAGGGGTTGGCAACTTCTCGCAGTCCATCTGTCACCATTTCAAAGATGCCGATTTCGTGAGTTGCGCCAAAACGGTTTTTCACTGTCCGTAATAACCGATGAGAGGCAAAGCGATCGCCTTCAAAATACAACACCGTATCTACTAAATGTTCTAAAACTTTTGGCCCGGCGATCGCTCCTTCTTTGGTAACGTGTCCCACAATGAGCATAGTGACATCTTCGTGCTTCGCCACCTTCATCAATGCTGCCGTACATTCCCGTACCTGAGCTACCGAACCTGGTGCAGAAGTCAGCGCTGGAAAAAACACTGTTTGGATACTATCAATCACCGCCACGTTTGGCTTGAGAGAGTCTATTTCCCGTAAAATTTCTTCTAAATCTGTTTCTGGCAGTACATATAAATCTGCACCTATACTGTCAGGGTCTATGGGAAGCGTCGCATCTACTACCACAGTGGTATTCTCATCATTAACCACATTTACGCTTTTTGATACTCCCAAACGAGAAGCGCGTAATTTTACCTGCTGTCCCGATTCTTCACCAGTTACGTAAAGTATGCGATATTTCTGTGCTAATTGATTTGATACTTGCAACAATAAAGTTGATTTACCAATACCCGGATCGCCGCCAATCAGCACCATAGAGCCAGGGACAACCCCGCCCCCAAGCACTCGATCCAATTCTCCATAACCAGACTCCCACCGGGCAATTTGGCGATCGGTAATTTGGTTAAATGTTAAAGAGGCTCGCGCTTTAGCTGGTTTAGCGTGAGATTTGCCATTAGTTTGAGTTGATTGCCAACCACTCACTCCCCCCCGACTGGGTACATCTACTGAGGATTGAATAGAAATTTGTTCTTCTAGAGAGTTGTAAGTGCCACAAGCTGGACATTTACCAAACCATTGGGGCGATTCTGCTCCACATTCGTTACACACAAAAAAGGTTTTTGGCTTTGGCATTCTTAAATCTTATTAAATAATCTTAATATTTACTTAATTCTTGAAAAAAACTAAAAACCAATAATGGTAGTATTTAGAGCTTTTTCCAAATCAATTGATGGAATGATATCTTAATATTATGGTATTAAAAATTAATCATGTAAATTTTTAGTGAAGGAGCGTTGAGAAACTTGGAAAGCCATAAAGAAAAAATCTTGGTGGTAGACGACGAAGCCAGCATTCGCCGGATTTTGGAAACGCGCCTTTCCATGATTGGCTACGATGTAGTGACGGCTGGCGACGGGGAAGAAGCATTAGATATTTTTCGCAAAACTGATCCTGACCTGGTAGTTTTGGATGTAATGATGCCAAAGCTAGACGGCTATGGTGTATGTCAAGAATTACGAAAAGAATCAGATGTCCCGATTATTATGCTAACAGCCTTGGGGGATGTGGCTGATCGCATCACCGGTCTAGAATTGGGTGCTGATGACTACGTAGTTAAACCATTTTCCCCCAAAGAGCTAGAAGCTCGAATTCGCTCAGTGTTGCGGCGAGTAGACAAAAACGGTGCTTCTGGCATTCCCAG
>NZ_JAIVFR010001116.1 GCF_020829685.1 Nostoc sp. CHAB 5715
GCTGCGAGTACAAATTGAACAGGCGGAACGTGCTTATGACCTAAATAAAGCTGCCCAATTAAAATATGGCAAATTGGAGGGAGTGCAGCACGAGCGCGAAGCCAAAGAAGCGAGCCTTTTAGAAATTCAAAACCAAGGTTCCACCTTACTGCGAGAACAAGTCACCGAAGCCGATATTGCCGAAATCGTCGCTAAATGGACAGGAATTCCCGTCAATCGCCTATTAGAATCAGAACGGCAAAAATTGCTGCAACTAGAAAGTCATTTGCATCAACGAGTCATTGGGCAAGAAGAGGCTGTAGAAGCGGTAGCAGCCGCAATTCGCCGCGCCCGTGCGGGGATGAAAGATCCCTCTCGTCCCATTGGTTCATTTTTGTTCATGGGGCCTACAGGTGTGGGTAAAACCGAACTCGCCCGTGCTTTAGCTCAGTTTCTCTTTGATTCTGATGATGCATTGGTACGCTTAGATATGTCTGAGTATATGGAAAAACACTCAGTTTCTCGGTTAGTGGGAGCGCCTCCAGGATACGTAGGCTATGAAGAAGGCGGTCAGCTTTCCGAGGCGGTTCGTCGCCGTCCTTACTCAGTGGTGTTGTTGGATGAAGTGGAAAAAGCGCACCCCGATGTGTTCAATATTTTATTGCAGGTGTTAGACGATGGGAGAATTACTGACTCTCAGGGAAGGACGGTAGATTTTCGCAACAGCGTTATTGTCATGACCAGTAACATTGGTAGCGAACATATCTTGGATATATCTGGTGATGATTCCAAGTATGAAACAATGCGGAAGCGGGTAATGGATGCTTTGCGATCGCATTTCCGCCCGGAATTTCTCACCCGCGTCGATGACATTATTCTCTTCCATACCCTAAATCGCACGGAAATGCGGCAGATCATTCGTATTCAACTCAAGCGGGTAGAAAATCTCCTCCGCGAGCAAAAAATCTTTTTTGAGATATCCCAATCAGCTTGTGATTACCTTGTCGAAGCAGGTTATGACCCTGTTTATGGTGCCCGTCCACTCAAACGGGCAATTCAGCGAGAAGTAGAAAACCCCCTCGCTACCAAATTATTGGAAAATACTTTTATCTCTGGAGACACAATTATCATTGATAAAAATGAAAACGGTTTGTCTTTTAGCAAAAAACCACCTGTGAAAATTTCAGTAAATTCAGCTACTGTCCAGTTGCTGAAATCAACACCTGAATAATGAAAAAGCAGGGAGCAGGGGAGAAAAACCAGCAAAAAAGCGGTTGTTGCTCTCAACCAAGAGTGAGAAAAGAAGCAGCGGTGTTTCGCCCACAATTCCGGTTTGTACCTTTTCCTCTCCCTACCCCCTGCCCAGGGCTATTTCATTCTCATCTAGTCCGCCTCAGAATGAATTCTGAGTCTAATAGCGAAAGTAGTCTTTAGACGACTGAGAAAAGGTTATAGTCCGTTTTAACGGACTTTAGCTAAAAGCCTGTGAACTTCAGTTCTGGGCGGTTTCTGTCTAGAACGAAATAGCCCTACCCCCTGCCCTTATCAAACTAGAGACGTACCTTTACGGCGCGTTTCTAAATTTAGATTTTTCTAAAAATACCAACCCAGCCGTCTTTTGTGCCTAACCAGCCACCTGATATTAGGCATAACAATGTACTGGCAAAATCTACAAGTTGATAAAACTTTGTAGTCCAGCTTCTAACGTATTTTCCTCTCACAAAAGTCAATCGATACTGTCTCCGGCGAAACTTCAGGTCTGTTAAGCTAAGTTTATTTCGGGAATAATATTGAACTTGAGTAGCAGCTTTACCGAACACCATGATGATCGCAAGGGGGGAATACGGTTTAACATGGTCAAAATCATCATAAAAAGATTTAGTTAACAAGGGAGTAGCAATGATTAAATATCCACCCAACTTCAGTTTGTCAAGATAAGCATCCATAAAATCTTTTAAATCAGATGGATGAAAATGTTCAATAATATGAGACATTAGAATGATATCAAACTGGTCTGTATTCTGAGAAAACTCTTCTACTGTTATACAGTCCAGTCCTTGTTTTTTATTAGCTTCAACAATTTGGGGATTTGCATCTACACCTAACACTTCATAGCCAGATGAAGCAATTACTAGCATTTTATTACCATAGCCACAACCAACATCTAAAACCCGACATTCTTTCTGATGATTATTGGAGTATTTCTTAAGAAAACTTAGTATGATTGGCAAATCGTAATCATACTTAATAACTGAATAATAAATTTTTTTTAC
>NZ_JAIVFR010001117.1 GCF_020829685.1 Nostoc sp. CHAB 5715
TCATCTTGGTAAATTTGCTTGCATTGGGATGCTCCCCGCAAAATCAAAGTTAATACAGCAGAATTGGGGAATTTTCCGAGTCAGAATAGTTTATTAAATTAGAGCAAAAGCGATGTCTACGACGGGCTGCGCCTACGCACCATGTTCTGAAATCATACAGGCGATCGCTCATTACTAAAATCTTTTTGTGTCCTCCCGTCTTTGCCACCCATGCAAAATCGGCATGGTAAACAATCCCCACGCCAAACCTGTAATCAACCCAAAAGGCGTAACTAGATAGTTATTAAAACTCCACAAACCGAAAATCTGTGCTGCTAATTCCAAAGGATAAGCCATCATCAGCACACTGGCTAGCGCTACACCACTCCAGCCATACTGACTTAACCAGTAAAAACCCTTACCATCAGTTACCCCATACAACAGACGAGTAATCAGCAAACCCGTGACAGTGCCGTAGCAGCGCATACACACAGCCATAATAAACGGTGGTGCCAAACCTAACCCCATATCTGGTTGCGGACAGACATGATTACCCATGAAATAAATGATGTCCGCAATCCCAGGAAGCAAAGACACTCCAGACGCAGCCAAAAAGGGAGCAATCGGCGGGCCAAAAACCATCCCTACCAACAAGAAATCAGCAATCAAACTAACCCAATTAACCTGCAATTCAGTGAAAGCTACTCTTGTCATCTCCCTTTCTCTGCGTCCTCTGCGCCTCTGCGGTTCGTCTTCCTAACCTACCTTATTAACATAAGGACTTGTCAACTTATCCAACTGCTGAACCAACAGACTCAGGAATAATCCCACATCTGTCACCACACCCACCGATTCTACAGAACCGCGATCGCTTAACTTAGTGACCACAGCTGGATTAATATCCACACACACCATTTTCACACCAGCCGGAGTCATATTTCCCACGCCAATGGAGTGCAGCATCGATGACAGCATCAAAATCATCTCCGCACCTTCTAGGTGTTTAGCATATTCCTGCTGTGCTTGAATCAAATCCATTTGGGTATCAGGCAAAGGCCCGTCATCCCGAATCGATCCCGCAAGCACAAAAGGCACATTATTATGGACACACTCATACATCACGCCACTTTTAATTGCCCCCGCTTCTACAGCTTTGGGAATGCTGCCATAACGGCGGATACTATTAATTACCTTCAGGTGATGGCGGTGTCCACCATGCACGGCGACACCCCGCTTCATGTCTACACCCAAGGAAGTACCCATGATATTTTGCTCGATGTCGTGAACTGCGATCGCATTACCACCCAGCAGTGCTTGCACGTATCCTTCCCGAACCAGTTGCGCCAAGTGTTCACCGCCACCAGTGTGAATCACCACCGGGCCAGCCGTGACAACTACCTTACCACCAGCATCGCGGATTTTCCGCAATTCCCAAGCTACTTGCTCAACAACCAATTCCACGCGACGTTCGCTAGAAACCCCCGCCGACATAAAGCTGAATTCTTGGGTGCTGCGTAGTTCCCGCGATTCAGTTTTGCGGATGGTGCGGATACCTAACACGTCTACAATTACCTGTTCGCCAACTTTTAAATCGCGTAGTATTTTACAGCGAGCAACGAAGCCATTAGCAGTTTGGGTAATTGCGATCGCGCCATCCATCCGTTGATTTTCCACTTTCACCCACTGGCCATTAATTCGGACTTCGGTGGGATAAATTGTACTAACGTAGAAATCATCGGGTGCAACGCCATCTTGAATTACCGGCTCCAGTTTGGCATCTCGCTCATCTTGAGGTAAATCTACAGCACCCAAATCAATCAACCGGGAGATGATTTCTTCCATCACCTCATGGGATGGTGCTGATACCCTAACCTCGGCGGCTGAGGTACTTTGGCGCTGTTCTCCCAAATTAAAATTCAGGACTTTGAAGCTTCCCCCAGCGTCTATAATCAAATCCAAAGCGCGGTTAATTAAGCCTGCATCTAGCAAGTGTCCTTCCATGCGAATGACGCGGCTTTCTACCGAAACATTGGCATGAATTTCATCTCTAACTGGTTCTGTTACCCGCAAAGTTAAGCATTTAGCTGCACCACCAGCTTTGAGAAATTCGGTAAGCGGTGTTTCCAACACTTGGAAACCTGCATCTGCAAGGCGGGTTTTTAAAGCATCACTCGCCTTGTTCATGATGACGATGCTATCTACATTCACCGCATTACAAGCGAAGTTGACTGCATCAGCCTCTTCAAGTGCAATTCGCTTTTCGGGTG
>NZ_JAIVFR010001118.1 GCF_020829685.1 Nostoc sp. CHAB 5715
ACGGACGACCAGGAATAATCCTTTGGAGATTGCTAAAGCTTGCTTCATAATATCGAACATTAAATATGTTATTCAAGTTGAGTCCAATGCTAAAATTATTATTCCGATAGTACAGAGCTGCGTCGGTGAGAAAGTAACTTGGGATCGTAAAAGTATTCAAACTGTCTGGCTTTTTATCTCCAACGTAGTTAAAGCCAATTCCACCTCCAAAACCTTTGAGAGAGCCAGTAGGAAAAGTATAAGTTGTCCACAAACTAGCGACATTATCTGGTACTCCAAATACTCGATTCCCGACTGGAATGTTATTGTCTTTGGTAACGCGTGCATCTGTATAACCGTAGAAGCCAATCACATTCCAACCAGGAAGAATCTCTCCTGTGACACTCAGTTCTACTCCTCGACTTCTTTGTTCTCCTGTTTGCACATCAAAATCCGGATTGATAGGATCGGAAGTCAAAACGTTAGTTAGTGTCAGTTCATATAAAGCAAGTGTTGCTGAGAGTTTGTTATCGAATAAATCAGTCTTAACGCCCACTTCATACTGAGTACCCCGCTGTGGTTTAAAAAGGCTGCCATCTCGAGCTGCACCTGTTACTTGTTCAAAAGAGCGGCTGTAGCTGATTCAATCTTTGAATTTCTTTGAAAGCTTCACCTGAGCGTACTAAAGTTTTTTTGACTAACGGTTGTTCAGAATATGCTGGATTGGCTAAAGTTAGAGAAACAACAGATATTAACCAGCAAATAGCAGGATATGGTAGTCTGATAAACATTTTTACACACACCACTTAGGGAATACTATGTATTTAAATTGAGAATTAAGTATAATTTTCCTTTCAGTCCATAGCTCCCAATTACTATTACTAACTAAGTTGGTGAAAAAATGTATTTATACCAACCCAATTATTGTAAAAATATATAACTTTTCAGTGTTTGCGTCTTATTCGAGCCGGAATTTTTTTTATTCCATCCGGAATTTTTATCTCTGACAGGACTTAGGACTTACCCCAAACTTCTTACGAAAAGCATTACTAAATGAAGGTAAGCTAGCATAACCTACTGTTCTGGCTACTTCTGTGACATTCATATTTCTTTCAATAAGCAGCTTATAAGCTAGTTCCATTCGGCAGTGATGCAGATAGCCAAACACCGTAGTCCCAAAAACCTGCTTAAAGCCTTGCTTCATTGTGCAATCATTTAAACCTACTTGTCGTGCTAGTTCAATAAGAGATGGTGGGTTGTCTAGATGTTTCAACAGAATTTCTCTAACATTGTAGATGCGGTCAATATCTGATGGCTTGAGTTTATTAATCTGGAAGCAACCTTGGTTGATTTGTACTTCTTGCTCGACTAGCATTGCTACCAGTTCCCAAACCTTACCTTCAAGATAAATTTGTTTAGTAAAGCCTTGGTATGGACATTGAAGAATTTGCTGTACTACTATTTGCATTGCAGGAATTTGAGTTCCATAGCGTTCATAAGTTGGTTGATCCCAACGTCTAATTAAATGTTGTAATTCTCTAGTAAGTTTACCAGATGTATTTTCTGCAAAGCTATGAAACACATTTGGATGTAGGTGAATAGCTACTTCTACTATCCGCGCTGATGGCTCTAATACAGCGCATTCAGATGCCATACCACTGCCACTTAAAAAGTATTCTCCTGTCTTGAACTCAAGGTTTTTAAATTCGCTCTCTAACAAAATAAGGAATCGAAATTCTAATGGATGCTTTCGCTCATGAAGTTTTAAAATGAATGATTTGGGCTGCTGATAATTGGAAATGTCTAAAGATATGCTATCTCGTAGCTGAATCTGTCGCCAATACCCTTCCCCAAATTGATACTTTCTGGTGATGTCAAAATTATCTGAACTATCATTATTCTGAATTATTTCTGCTTGGTATAGTAGTTTTAAGTAATCTGCTTGCGAGAGTATTAATGTCATTGTAATGGTAAGCTACTATGAAGTATTTAAAGAGTCAAAATAACAGAGACTTGGCTCATCGAGTAGATTCGGTTGTTTATAAAGATGTTGTTTACGAATTTTCCGAGCAAGAACGGCTACCACACACCAGACATGAAGGATCATGATAAGAATGTCGTTTGGCAAATTCCATTCGCATCAAGTCGATTGTCAGCAGTTGTGACAATAAGGGTTGACTAAACTTAGTAATCAGCTTTATTACCTCTAATGCACTAAGACAAGCTAGTGTCCCAGAAACAGCACCGATAACCGAGAACCCACGCT
>NZ_JAIVFR010000111.1 GCF_020829685.1 Nostoc sp. CHAB 5715
ACCAATTAAGCGCTGTGTTTGTTTAGGATTATCTTCAATGTGGTTCAGTATATCGCTCATATTTCTGTGTCAAAAAAGCTCTCTGCTGTTCTTTTACCACAGAATGTTACTATTTTGGAGATGTCTACTAGGGTTGAAGGCGAGAATACCCGCTTGCGCCATTACTTGGCAAGACTACACCGAAAAACACTCTGCTATTCTAAATCCGTGGATATGCTTAAACATTCAATTCGATTACTACTTCATTATTTAAAGTATCGTGAAATACCCGTGTTTCTCTGATTCATCCCGCATTTATGCAACGCCGATGGGCTGTACCATCCGGTGAAATAACAATTTTTGTAGTGTATATGTACTAATAAGATGTGTTGTATGAGGGGGGAGGCGATTGACAGAGAAGATTTTTTTTAAGTAGAGAATTAATTAGCAGTAATTAACACTAATTAATTCTTCATCTTAACTTTACAAATAAAGTCAAGCAAAAAACCTATTTTTAATAGTATGTCATGTTAACAACATTACACTATTGGATTTTTACTTATGAACCACTTTTGTCGAAAAATTGCATCAACTGTCCAGCGTTTAAACAATCTGCAAGCATTCAGTCTAGGACTAGCAACACTAACAGTGGCGCTAACGGGAGGAACTGCTGTTGCTGGTTCCTTTTCTTTTCCTACTTTCGATCCTTCTAATCCATTTGACCCAGGGGTTCCAGGATTTGTTGGCCTAGATGGCCCTGGTAAAGTTACTCCAAATAACTTTGTCAACCCAATTTTTGTGGGTTTTGCAACAGAAGTTAAAGATTACTCGCCAGCACCAGGTGTAGTACCAAGCTTTTCAAATCCGGCAAAAGCTTTGGGTGCAGTGACGGCTCAATTTGATGATGTCGTTTCTTTGGGCGAACTCACTACTGACCAACTTGATGGTGGAGTAGCCCCTGGTCAGATTACTCTGGGCTTCGATTCCATAATTCGCAATGGGACTGGTGCTGATTTTGCTGTATTTGAAAATGGCTTCGAGTTTTCGGGAGGGACTTTTGCAGAATTGGCTTATGTGGAAGTTTCTACCGATGGCATTAACTTTGCCCGTTTTCCTAGTACTTCTCTAACCCCAAACCCAGTGGGTTCCTTTGGAGTCGTTGATTCAACCGACATTTTTAACCTAGCAGGTAAACATGTCAATAATGCTTTTGTTGACAACATTACGGGCGAAGTAATTAGTGATTCTTTCGGTACTCCCTTTGACTTAGAAACTTTAAACACTGATTCATTAGTAACCAGTGGATTATTAAACCTCAATCAGATTAATTTTGTTCGACTTGTGGATATTCCAGGTCGTGGTGATTTTCTAGATGCTTCTGGTCGTCCAATTTTTGACCCTTACCAAACCTCACCAGGTGGTGGTGGGTTTGACTTGGAAGCCATTGGGGTAATCAATGCCACACAAGTTCCCGAACCGTCAACTCTTTTCGGCACTTGTGCAGTTATAGGATTAGGAGCTTGGCTAAAAAAGCAAAAGAAGAATCCTGGC
Organism: Nostoc sp. CHAB 5715; assembly: GCF_020829685.1. Classification (GTDB taxonomy): domain Bacteria; phylum Cyanobacteriota; class Cyanobacteriia; order Cyanobacteriales; family Nostocaceae; genus Nostoc. The sequence continues at coordinate 1,531 of NZ_JAIVFR010000111.1, forward strand.
TCGACCAATAATGTCTAGCGTACAACTGCTCATACCACTCAACATATAAACCAAACTTGTAAAGAGAAGATAAAAATGATGCTCCGCAATTTATTCCGAATGCTAAGTCTAGCAACTGTAACCATAGAGGTACTTTTCTCACCTGTCTCAAAGGCCTTGGCACAGAATGTAACTCTGCCGCCTCCGGAATCTGGGTCGTTTTCTACAGCATTTGACTTTATTCCTGATGGCAGATTAGTCATTTTTACTGGTACTGAGGTCAGAATCCAGAGACAGAAGGATAGCTCAAACTTTGACCTGATAGGAAATCTTCCACCTGAGTTTCGTGGTGGCAGTGACCCTGCCTTTGTCGCCACTGGTCTGGGTGGAAGCTTTTTCATTCTGGGTACAGGAGCGGGAGGTTCTAAATTCCCTAATCAGCCGTTTAACGGCAGTATCTTTCTCTTACCCAGGACTGGTGGTCAAGCAAAGTCGGTAGCACTAATCCCGTTTCATGCTGCTGCCGACTTTCGGCGTCCACGAGAGCTATTCATCAATCGAGGTGAGGCGAGTTTCTCACGCTCTGCCGTTGAACGCTTTGACCTGAAAACTAAGAAAGTTCGGACTGTCATTGATAACATTCCTGGTGCTTCATCTGGAGTGGGGGTTGACCGTCACGGTAACATTTATACCGGAATTGGTCTTGATCCAAATGGAGCGCGGACAGGAGAAATTCGGCGTTTCTCGCGCACGGACATTAATCAAGCAATCCAAACACAAGTGCCACTCAATTTTGATAGTGACGGTGTGTTTGTAGCCAAAGTCTTAAGCGCTGGTAATCTTCTCTTTGATCAACAAGGTGATCTTTGGGTCGGGGGTGGTGACATAGCTGGCGGCGGGCAACAGGGTTTTATTGCTGAGATTGATCCGCAAACAGGTACAGTGCTTCGACGCATAGATCCTACTGACGGCAACCCAGACGCCGGGACAACAACTTTCTTCGGTCTTGCAATTAGCAAACCTTTTTCTTGCACAATTGGGGCAGTAAATTCCTTTGACCCAAACAGAACATTCTTCAAGATTGACGCATGTCAGAAAAAGTTACCGTGGAATAAAAATGAGTAACTCTCTATAAATGCGCGAGTGTTGAAGTTCCAGATTATTGCTTGGATTGTCAAAATGCGCGGCTATTCTGGCAAATAACAAACCTCACAATATTGCTATGCATTTTGACAATCTTTTTGTGATGTATATTGACATCGAGTTCGGTCGAGGGGGAGTATTATCTCCCGCCCCTCCCCTGCGCGAACCGGACGTGCGCGTTTTCCGTACATAGAGTCAAACTGGAAACACTCAATTTTTCTATACTCAATACGGCTTAAAGCTTAACCGAACCGTATTGCTAGTGTCCAGCCATTGGTTCTCAACATCCCCAACACCGTAGTCACTGAGTGGCAATGGCTAGTCACAGAGATTGATTAATCAACAAATAGTCCCCGTAGTGGGGTTTAATGAGAAAGCATTCAACATAAGAATGAGCAATGTTGAATACTCCGACCACTCTCAGCAACTCAGAACTAATTGATCTGTGGCTGCACGGTAAGAGCAAAAACACCGTTGACGGCTACCGCCGCTATGCCGAGCGGTTTTTTTCTCATGTCAACAAACCCGCTTCTGATTGCACCCTCATGTATTTTCAATTGTGGGTGATGACACTAAGTAGTTCTGATAATTCTAAGCGGGTGGCAGTGGGAGCGATAAAGAGTCTATTTTCCTTTGCTAAACAGTTGGGGGTAGTATCGGCTAATTTGGGAATACTGGTTAAGTCACCCAAGGCTCATAACCGATTGGCAGAACGAATTCTTACTCAAGAGGAAGTACAATTACTGATAAATTCCACGAGAAACGAGCGCGATCGCCTAATCGCCTATATGAATGAATTTGGTTAAGCTTTCGTACTGCTATTCATATTACAATTGGTCAAGCCTCAGTTGCATTACAAGCAATGACGTTTACCCATTCTCTGTACCCAGACAATTGGTCAGAACTTGCCACTGCAATTAAGCAACAAGCCCAATGGCGTTGTCAAAAGTGCGGTTTACAATGTATTCCCCCAGGTGAAAACACATCAGATTTAACACGCTCAAAACGTAGAGTGTACACGCTACAGGTACACCATTGGGACAGAAATCCAGCAAATAACCACAGAGGCAACCTTATAGCTCTGTGCAGTGGATGTCATCTTTATTACCATCAAGGTGGTAAATCTAATGTCTCGCCAGGGCAGTTGTCTTTGTGGTAAGTAAGTTATGGACGATGATACTCAAGAACTAATCGCAATTCAGCAAGAACTAGAGCAAATTAGCGATCGCCTGAGAAAGATTTTTAGGCAAACTCATCCGCAATTTGACAGCGTGTTTGAAGACCTGGGTGCAGCTGGATATTATATGCGTGAGGCTGGTTATCGTCTGGAATCAGTTCTTAAAACTGTGCAAGGTGATAGCGAGGTTCGAGCGTCTGGAGAAACTGAAATTGAGTAAAGCTTCAAAAAACTCGCACCCTGTACCCCCTCAACTCCCCTTACCTATCCACTCTCGCCCCGCTTTTGGTGCGTCAATACATTAACACGCCAACGCTCTTGAGAGTTTTGCTGTTATAACTACGTTGATGTTGTGATGTGTTAACACGTCAAAGTATACAATAAAGGATATAACAAAGGCGATCGCAGCTTCTTGGCGGGAGAGCGATCGCTTCCCCATTTTCTTAGAGGATGAAGTGCGATCGCGTGTCTTGGCCAATGAGCGATCGCTCTATTACCAAAAAACCCAGTAATGAGTTTAGTTGTACCGTGAGAATCTGGAATGGAGACTACACGGTTGGACTGAAGCACCTCAAATCTTACAATTACTTATCTGCCGAGTGTGAACAGATGCAATCCTTGGCGATCGCCTTGGTCGAGTGTATTCCGATTCGCTCTTTGGAGACAGTCAAAAATCTGTTGCAGTTGTTGGGGAAACTGAACCGTCCTTATGCCGATTGTTTCGGCTCAAATGCGCTTCTCCCCAATCACAAAGCGCGTGCAAGACGGGTTCCAAGTTCCGACCATAATCGGTGAACGAATATTCCACCTTGGGAGGAACTTCGGAATAAACCGTTCGAGCTACGATGTTATCGCTTTCTAATTCGCGTAATTGTTGAATCAACACGAAGGCGATCGCCATTCAGGTCGATGTGCGAAAGCTGGAAGACGTTCTTTTAGGCTGGATAAGGATTTCAGGTCTAAATTTGTGTAATTAATTTTGTCTTACTACTTAATACGACCAAAGCATCAGGAAGATCAACGTTCTGTAAACTTTATAAGGAAAATCATGACTACAAAATCAACTGTTCTGGTTGTCAGTTCTACCGGAATGCTGGGTTCTAAGATTGTCGCTGCTCTACTCGACAAAGGCAACATTAATGTTTTGGCAATGGTGCGATCGAGCAACGACAGTAATGAAGAAAATCGCCAAAAAATTGACGAAATGAAAGCGAAGGGTGCAGTGATCGTCGAAGGCTTTATATCCGCTAGCTATCACAAAAGCTTGGATGGAACTAAAGTCGTGAACTATGCCCAATGGAAATCTCAAGCCGATTGGCAGGCATTCACTCAAGATCCGCAGGGTGCCGCTTTAGGCGAAAAAATCAAACAGGTCGGCATCAAAGCAAGTGAGGCTAGTTCCTATCAAGTTCAGCGCGTGATTGAAGCGTAGCGAGGCAGTCCTAGTATGGCAGCTTTAACAGGAAAAGTGGCGATCGTCACGGGTTCATCTCGCGGCATTGGGCGTGGCATTGCCGAACGACTGGGACGCGATGGCGCATCAGTTGTGGTCAATTACTCTGGTAGTGAACAGGAAGCCAATGACGTTACGTTTTGACACACGCTAGTTTTGCAGAATCCGATCGCGTATTGCCTGATAATCAGTTACAGATATTTTGTTATGTAACTTCTCCTTTGTATCCATCTGTAACTTGCTCTGTAACTCTTGCCTAACAGCTGACAATTCCGCCGTCAGGCTGTCAACTTTCCCAGTGCTTCTGCTAACAATTCCTCCTTTCTCTGTAACTCATTCTGTAAGCTGACCACTTCTGCTGTTAATTTCTCCACAGACTCTGGCTTGGTTACAGATTTTATCTGTGTAACTTTCTTTTTAGGAGTGGGATTGCTCAGTTGGTAGGCGATGCCTTCTAACTTGGTTATAGATAAATCTTCACCTCGCCCTATATAGCATTTTCTAAGAACACCGCTTTGTTTTCTGTAACCTGATTGTGTGTATCAAAATTAAATATATTGCTGTGTGATCGACAATTGCTGTTTACAAGTTTTCTTCGTTGAGTAGAGAGGAAGTGGAAGCGATGCTGGGACTAAATTTAGAGGAAACGAGGGTTTATCGGGAAGCGAAAGCCGAGGGTGAAGAAAAAATATTGAAAGCAGCTGTGCCACTGTTACTAAAAACAGGGATGAGTATAGAACAGATTGCTCAACAACTCAATGTTGACGTAGAAGCTGTGAGACTTGCTGCACAGCAGAAGACGGATGAGTAAGCGCACCGGAGATTGGCGTTTACAAGTTTTCTTTCGTTTTACGGTGAAGACATGGAATTTATGCTCTTACTGAACATTGAAGAAACACGAATCTACCGAGACTTGGAACGTCAAACCTTTCTTAAAAGCAGCAAACGGCGACAGTAGTACGTCATCAAATCCGGCTACTGAAAATCAGCAAGCAGTTAAAGCTAGCAGCGAAGCTGAAGAAACACCTGTAAAGAGTACGAGGGGTAAGAGCAAAAATCAAAGTTCGTAATTGGACTGAGGTGTTCAGAAAATACAAACTAGAGAAGAGAAAATGATTAGTTATGTAGAGTTAAAAATCCTGGGATGGTTAAAATATCAAGCTCGTCAAAAAAGGTATCAAATGTCACTTGAAGCAGGGCATTTTGTTGATAGAGCCAAGCTACCTTGAGTGGTGTGATCGCGGCTGCTCTCAACTAACAATTTTTCTTAGAGGAAAAGGGCGATTGCGGATTGGGGGTGCGATCGCCAAATCGTTGGCATTGCCACTCCAAGAGTTGGCATTTACAAGCGAGGATAATCGGGATATTCAGTGAATTCAGCGTTGTTAACGCTACTGATGACATACTGTCCGGGAGCAACTGGCGATCACTATCGCTCCTCATCAAAAGCTTGTATAGAAGCGATGCCTACGGCGGTAAACTACGCTGCTGCTCTCAACTGACAATTTTCTTAGAGGAAAAGGGCGATGGCTGTTTGGGGGTGCGATCGCCTTTGCTTTTGAGTCTAGAAAAAGTGATTCTTCCAGAACAGAACCAGAACCACAGGCTCTCCTCAAAGAGTGAGGGAAGAGATCAGTTTCTTAGAGGAAAAGGCGACCCAGTGCGTAGTTTACCGCCGTAGGCATCGCCTTTTGATTTCTGACCTAAGTTGCCCATCTAAGTTGTTGTGGAGTTTTGACGAGTATCACCACCTCCTATAGAAACTTTGTCAACTTGGCTTAACTGTTATTCCCAGCAATAATGTTCCCGAAAAATTTTTTTTCAAACATCAAGTCCGCCAAAGGGTAAAACCCCATAATTTAAGGCGAAAAAGGTACGCAAAAAGGCGATCGCAGTCATTACAACCGGATCACCTCATAAATCCTTATTTACTTAAATCCTGTATTGCTGTATCAATTACTGCATTACTCTTCTACGTTCTGAAGCGCTTCATTGAAAGCGGCGGGAAACTCCATCCCCTCGTGGGTGGAGAGGGATAGCCGCCCCGCCGCTTTGGGCATTGGGCATTGGGCATTGGTAACTTCTTCCCCATGCCCCATGCTGCTCTTGGCAACAGACCCACCGCGCAGCGACATTTTTATAAACATCCCCCGAATTGAACTCAAACCCCTGCCAGAGTATGCAATTCGAGAAATCATGATCCAGTCCGCGGCCCAAAGAGCGATCGCACTTAAACCCTCAGAATTATCTAAAATCCAGGAAAGAGCCGGGGGTAATCCCATGCTGGCGGCGCGGGCTGTAGATGAGGAATATTTGGGGCTAGAGATGGAGGGAGCCGATCATAGGCGTTACTTCGACATCACACCCTTGATACTCTTGGCAGGAATTGCCTTTATAGTTATGCGCTTCATTGGCTTGGGAACAAATGACCAAGCACTTTATATATTTGGAGGTATCGCGGCTGCTGTCTTTCTGGGGATTTCTCGCCTACTGTACAACCTACCACCAGAAGACAGGAGGATACGGTAATGCTGGGAATTTCGCACCTATTAATTAGCGGCACGGCTACCAGCCTACTGCTCGGAACTGCTAGCCCTACGATCATCGCGGTGGGTGCGATCGCAGGTCTTCTCCCAGATATCGACATCAGCACCAGTCCCGCCGGACGTGTTCTACCGTGGATAAGTTCGTTTTTTGAGAGCAGGATGCCTCACCGCAGCTGCACTCATAGTTTGGTTGCCAGTGGTGCGATCGCAATTGCCGGTTACACCGCAGCGCTGTTTAATCCCAGTTTCCTCAATCTCGCTCATGCCCTAAGCGTGGGCTATTTCTTTGGTTGGTTTGCCGACATTTTCACCAGGGGCGGGGTGGAGATGTTCTGGCCTTCCCCGGTGCGGTGTGTCTGTCCTGGTAATCGTAATCTTCGGCTAAGAACTGGCAGCAATGCCGAGTACTTTATTTTGATATTGCTGATTGCGATCGCTCTATTGACCTTCAGCGTAAATAACTCAGGAGGAATCCTAACCCAATTCAACAGGTTAATCGCTTCCCCTTCTGGCGTACAGCACATTTTTAATGAATCTGGCAGTACCCACCTAATCAAAGCCAACATCAAAGGGGTAAGGACGGGCGATCGCTCTAAGATAAACGGGCAATATCTAATTATCCAGGTGCAGGGAACAGGGTTTTTAGTCCAAAGTGACGACGAGCGGATATTCGAGCGTGTTGTCGATGACGTTTTCTACCGTGTAAACCCGGAAACGGGTGAACGGGAGGACGTACTTTATCCCACATTCCGCACTTCAAGTTGAAGTATAAATAGATTACAGTCAAGAAAAAAGCAAAAAATCAGGATAATTAAGAAAACAAAACTAAATTAATCTACGGCGTGAAGAGAAATAATCAAATATTTTATATTTGACTTATAAAATAGCACTAAAAATTGGAGTGACTATATAATGCGCTATCGCAGACCATAATACTATCAAAATTTATTTGTTTTTTAAACTCTACTAATATTTGACCAAATACGGCTTTATCCGCCTCATTCCCATCTCCAGCTCTCATTAATAACGGTATGTCTCCATCACTACTTGTTATTAAATCTAATACACATTGTTTTAAGTCTGGTCTATGGTCACGAGAATATCCTTTTGTTATAATTATTGGTCTTTCTCTAATTTTTTCTTCTTCTTTATCTTTATTTTCATCACTTTTATATTCTCCATGTAGATGAAATGATGTGGCATCCAAATGTGAATATTTTGTATCTATATTAAAATTTTTAATCACTGATAAGACAATTTATCTAAATAGGTTATTCAATCCATATTTATATAATTTATCCATGACTCTTCCAATTTTATCGTCATTTATATATTCACTTTTTACACCTTCTTCTAATAATATTTCGATTCCTTTATCTGGAAAAAACTGACTAAATAAATATAAAGGTCTTGATACAAATCCTAATCCATTAATTAAAATAGCTTTCACTAATATTCCCGCTGCAACCTTCTCACGAGGGTCTATCCCTAATTTAGAATTAATTATTTCAACTATTCCTATTTCATCAATTAGCCCAGCTACTATTCCTAGATGATCGATATTTTTAATTTCTGCAATTGAAGTTGGAGACATTTTTTCTCTCTAAAATATTTTTGAGTTTTTTTGATTGTCTCACGAGTGGTATCTAAGTAATTTGGCACGATAAACGATAAAACAATGTATATTGAGTTTTCTAAAAAGCTTGAAACTAAGTATTCATAGTCTAGGCAATTCTCTGTATAGTTTGTAACTCTCAAATCCTGCACAATACTGAGGAGCGGAAAGCTTATGAGTATTTTTATTTACTCGCACCAGAGAGTTCTCGCGTAGCATTTTATGCTACATAGCGATCGCTCGTTTAGGGGGTTACTTGGAACATCGGCGTAATACACCTATTGGTATCCAGGTACTGTGGCGGGGCTGGTTAAAATTGCACGACCTGTGTGAGGGTTGGCAGCTTGCTAGAGAGACTTAACGGGAAAAGTCAGAATGAAGAATCTATGGGACTATCCCCAGCGATCGCTTGCAAACTGCCATGTACTCTGCGATTTCTTGCGGGGATTGGGCTAAAGCAAACGACAGATGGGTTTGACTTCCTCGGCTGGAACTTCAAAGTTCAGAGCAACGGAAAGTTTAGAAGCACTCCATCAGTGGGTAATTTTAAAGCCTTCCGCAAGAAAGTAAAAACTATCGTCAACAACTTGAATTATGGTGCTAAGGTCAAAGCTGAAAAATTAGCCCCCTTAGTTAGAGGATGGCGGAACTACCACTGCTACTGCAAGATGAACGGGTCAAGGTTCTCACTTTGGTTCCTAAGTCACAGAGCATACACGGTATTCAACAAGGAAGCCAAGAATGACCGCTATTCAAGTAAAAAACTTGTAGATAAGGCATTCCCACCAGTTCCCTTCTCCGAAAACAGACACGTCATGGTAGCAGGTGAAAAATCGCCCTATGACGGAGATTTGACTTACTGGAGTGCGCGTAACAGCAAGCTCTACGACAGTCACACCTCTAAAGCCCTCAAAAAGCAAAGCCATAAATGTGCATCCTGCGGTATGAAGTTCACTGGTGACGAACGGGTTAACCTGCACCACATCGATGGAAATCATGCCAACTGGAAGACAAATAACCTCGAAGCATTACATGAGTCATGCCACGACTACAAGCACATGAGCAAAAGCGCAAGCTAAGAACATCGGGAGCCGTGTGCAGTGAAAGTTGCAAGCACGGTTCTAACAGAGAGGTGCGCGGGATAAGCGCGACCTGAAAGGTCGTTTAGTGCGGGAAGCCCACTTCCCTAGAGGATTCACACCCTCTACCCTTGTGTAAAAGGACTCTCATGAGTTCGGTCACGCCCAAGTAGGTAACGAAAAAGGCGGAGTGCAGACCACAAACGTAGCCGAAACTGGTAGCCGAAACTGGTTTTGGAGCTAAAGGGAGTTCTCCCAAGATGAACGAACGTGAATTGACGATTAAACTGCGTCATCGCACAAAGAGCCAAATAAGGCTGAAAGGCTCTAACCAAAAGGTAAGTGGGTAGATTTATAGCTTTATCTTCTATGAATCGTGTGAATAAAATCCCCACCGCAGAAAAGTCAACATCTAAAGGAGAACATACACTAAACGATATAACAGGGTAAGCCCTATAGAGTCTATAGGATGTCGATACCAATAGTAAGCCAACCGCAAGGAAAGCATAATCCTCTGGAGGGTAAAGGATGGAGTAAAAAGCAAAAGCTCGTTTGTAATGAACGAGATAGGGGTTCAAACTTTGCCCCTGACCGAAAGGAATAGCAGACTTACTCTGGGTCTTATGAGAAAGAGAAACTCACAAAGAAACTTAATTCAAGGACAAGTTAGATGTTGACTTTTCTGC
>NZ_JAIVFR010001119.1 GCF_020829685.1 Nostoc sp. CHAB 5715
CTACCGCACTACACCAAGGGCCAAAAAAGCGAGTTACTTTACCAGGTATTGCGTTAGATTCGTGAAAAACCACGGGTAAACCTAAAGAACGCGCCGCAATAACGGCTGGCCCAGCAATGTAACCTCCTGTGGTAAACACCCCTTGAAAATTTCCCTGCTTCAAAATTCGCCTGACTTCTATAATCGAAAGGGCGAGTTTACCCAAAATGCGAATTGAGGAAAGTCCAAACCCTTGCTGAAACCCTTCAACTGCAATAGTATTCAAGGGATACTCGTTAGGGACAAGTTGAGTTTCTAGCCGATTGGGTACTCCCAGCCATTCGATTTGATAATCTGGCAGTTTTTGGGCCAGTGCGATCGCTGGAAACAAATGTCCACCAGTCCCACTGGCAGCTATTAATAATCGTATCGGTGCGTTTGCCATCAAACCTCTACCGTTTAGCATCTAGCTTAACTAAGATAAAACAATTTCCTTACTTTATCTGATCAAATCAGTAAACTCTTACCAATGAAAAACATTATTACCGCTTTAGTGAAACGACAACTCAGATTTCCAGCTAGTCTCTGGCTGGTTTCATTCCTGCTAACCCTTGGTTTAACAAGTGCTTGGCAAGGCACTCAAGCGGCGACACCGCAGCAATTAGCTCAAGCTGGTACAGTTCAAAATGCACCAGCCGATCTGAAAAACCTGCTGACACAAGTTGATGCAGCCGCCAGCCGAGGCGATGTTAAAGGGGTGTTGCAATTCTACAGCCCCAACTTCACTCATGGGGATGGATTAAACCTGCAAACCCTGGAAAAGTCTTTGATTTCACTTTGGCAAAGATATCCCAAATTGCAATATAGTACAAAACTGTTATCTTCAAAACCTGAAGGCAATGGGATTATTGCTGAGACAGAAACAAAGATAACTGGCTTATCCTCCGGTAACAGTAATAATTTGGCTCTCAATGCCACGATTAAATCGCGTCAACGCATTGCAGACGGAAAAATAGTCCGCCAAGACATTTTGTCAGAACGCACCCAACTTACCTCTGGTAGCAAGCCGCCCCAAATTGATATTAAATTACCAGAGCAGGTGCTGGTTGGTCAAAAGTATAATTTTGATGCGATCGTCCAAGAGCCACTTGGTGATGATTTTCTACTAGGAACGGCGCTAGAGGAACCCATCCAACCAGATAAACTTCTCAACCCCACATCCGTGGATTTGGAATTACTAACATCTGGCGGACTGTTTAAAACGGGACAAGCACCATCTACCCCTGGTAGCCAATGGGTTTCTGCTGTCATCCTGCGAGGTAATGGGATGACAATGGTAACTCAGCGCCTGCAAGTGGTGAAGAAATAGAGACGCGATGAATCGCGTCTGTACAGGAGTTGGGAGTACGCTAGCGGTAGCGTACTAAAAATCTTGATGGTGCGTTACCTTTAAATTTTAGGACTTACGCACACTCTACGAATTCTCGGCGTTCTTGGCGTCTTGGCGGTTCGATAAATTAAGCTTTTTCGTGATTTTTGCGTAAGTCCTGAATTTCCTTGAGATAATCTGGAGTTCTATTAAAGCTTTTCACGAGTAGCTATATGTCTCTAAATGAACTGCTACCTGCTGTCGATCAACTATCACACCAAGACAAGTTACGCCTCATCCATTTTCTGCTGTTAGCAGTAGCGAAGGAAGAGGGCTGTAATTTAGAGTCCACAGAGTCTACAAATATTATAAATCCAGAAGATTTACTGCTCAAAGAACTGGCATCAACGGCCGCGGTTGTATGGTCTCCCTACGAGGCGTATGAAGCTGCTCAAACATTATCAAACCTTCTTGAGGCAGCGAGAAAAGAGGGCGATGCTTGAGGGTAAGAGATTTCCTTTCATCGAGCGAAGCAATAGCTTTGGTCTTTCTAGCACCATGCCATACTTACCATTAACGTTAACCTATAAAACCTGCTCTGTAGAAGTTATGGCTTTGCTAGATACAGGTGCATTTGCCATTTTCTAAAAATCTAGGACTTACGCACTGTACAAATTAATCATGGTATGTTTCACGAAAATAGGTCGTTTCAGCCTTTATTAATCGTTCTTTGATGATCAGTAAACCCGCGCTGTAGGGGCACGAGCCAGCTCATTGGTGTCAACTTAAGCTAAAAATCGCTTATCTGTTGGCTTCCACGCCCGCCTAGAACTAAAGTTCAAGGCTAATAGCTAAAGTCTACTAAAGTAGACTAAAGATTTTTGGCTATATTTAGT
>NZ_JAIVFR010001120.1 GCF_020829685.1 Nostoc sp. CHAB 5715
TCGTCTAGCTCTACTTCACGTACTCGCAAAACTGCGGGAAGCATGAAGCAACTAGGGGCAAAGAAGCGTCAAAAATCTGTAGAAGTCTCCGCTAAAAACGAACTGAGGGATGTAGAAACCCACAGTTGGCTCCGCCTGAACTGTGGGTAGTTCATGAGTAGTTCTGTACCAATCCCGATCAGGGATTGAAATAATTCAGATATGGCTACTGACAATACACTTACCAACAAACGGATTCGACTAAGAATTCCCAAAAACTATCACCAGGAACCTGTAATTTCTCGCCTGGTATCTGACTGTGGACTGACTGTGAATATCACGGCAGCGATTTTGGGAGCGAATGCTGTGGGTGATGGTTGGTTTGACCTTGAATTACAAGGAACAGATGCACAAATTCAGAGCGGGTTAACCTATCTCCACGATTTGGAATTGGAAGTCTGGGATGACACTAAAGCAACCGATTGGTAAAGGTTATAGCAACATGCAGTGAGGGCGTAGGCCTAGCTGCACGCCCTCACGAATCCTTCTCCTTATAGCCAATTGAGAACTGCTATATTAACCAACTACGCTTGAATGATGAAGTCTGTAGCTGTGAGAGTGGGCGCACCGCTAAGGGTGGCAAATAGACCACCGCTACCAAAACCAGCCGCACTACCATTTTGGTTGTAGAACAACTGCCCACTTACAGCGTTGTAGACAATTTTCGCTGTGCTGGCTTTGCCTAAAGTAGTCACTTTAAAATCACTGGCATTACTAAAACCTGTTCCTGGGGTAGAAGCGATGCCTACGGCAACCCGAAGCGGGAACGCACTAAAGGTAGTCTTATCTAGGATAATCTTGTCACCTTGGGAGTGTTTGAAGTCAGCGATCGTATCTTGACCAACAGCAGAACTGGTAAAAGGAGCATCGGTGTTGTAAAGGAAAGAGTCGCCACCTGCACCACCCGTGAGAACATCATTACCAGCACCACCAACGAGTGTATCATTACCAGCACTACCCCGTAGCAGGTCGTTGCCACTCAAGCCGTCGATTTTGTCATTACCTCCCTGACCATTAACCACATCAGCAGAGTTGTCAAAACCCTTGACGTTGTTGGAAAGGTCATTGAGGAATGTCACTGTGTTCTTGTTGAACAGGCTAGTTTGAGTTGAGTTAGCATCCAAAACATCAAAACTGTCGAAGAGGCTGGTTTGTCCATCAAATAGGATATTACCAATGTCAGACCTTGCTCCAGAAGCTGGCAAGTTATCCAAGTTTTCTAACTGAAAGTTTTGCAGAGTGACTTTGGTATTGGACACATTTTCAAAGGTGACTTCTAAATTGTTGCCATTTTGAGTCAACAGCAGATTTCGGGCAGTTAAGCCAGTCCCGATAAATTGCAGTGTGTCAACATTGGCAATTACCTCTGCCGATGGGTTTGTACCTTTACCAACACCACTAAAATCGGTAATAGTGTCATTGCCATCACCTCGGCGAATCACAAACTTATCTTGACCGCCATTACCTGTTAGGGTATCATTACCTCCTCTGCCGTCGATGATATTGTTGCCAATTGTGCCTACGAGAGTATCTGCACTAGAAGTTCCCGCGATCGGAGCTATCACTTTCAGGGTGGTAGTAGCAACGTTATTGGTATTGCTGTGGGCTTCGCCATCATCGACAACAAACTGAATTGTACGGGTAGTAGTGTTGGGAGAGTATAAATTGGAGCTAGAAGCTCGGGCCGATAGGTTCGGAGAGTATAAGTTGGAGCTAAAAGCTCGGGCCGATAGGTTCGGGGAGCATAATTTGGAGCTAAAAGTTCGGGCCGATAGGTTCGGAGGGTATAAATCGGAGCTAAAAGCTCGGGCCGATAGGTTCGGAGGGTATAAATCGGAGCTAAAAGCTCGGACTTATAGGTTCGGAGCGTATAAATCGGAGCTAAAAGCTCGGGCCGATAGGTTTGGAGCTTATAAATTGGAGCTAAAAGCTCGGACTTATAGGTTCGGAGCTTATAAGTTGGAGCTAAAAGCTCGGGCTGATAGGTTCGGAGATTATAAATCGGAGCTAAAAGCTCGGGCTGATAGGTTCGGAGATTATAAATCGGAGCTAAAAGCTCGGGCTGATAGGTTCTGAGAGCGTATCCGTCGAAGCTATTAGCTCGGAAATAGTGTTTTTTAACTAATAATTACTATCCTGCCCCTAGAAGGGAATAGTTCTGAGCATTTGTGAAGTGCGTTTCAGGCATTGATCTGACACTCTGA
>NZ_JAIVFR010001121.1 GCF_020829685.1 Nostoc sp. CHAB 5715
ATTAAGATGCTTCCGAAAAAGCCACACAAGGTTTTATTATCTCAAATTTTTGATAGAATATCCTCGCTGGGGCGTATTCACGCTCCTAAGCCTTCTGTCACCACTTCATAATTGGCGAAGGTATTGTTAATAGTATCAATCTTATAGCCTAGTGATGAAACTGGGCGAAGATGCCTTAAAGTTCCTTTAGAAGGGAAAGCTCAAACCAGCTTTTTTAAGAGAGTATAAATACTAAATAAACCAAAAACTAGTAAAAGCCAATTTGAAAGACACCTCTAGCCCACAAGAAAAAAATTTTGAATTAGATTGCTCAGTAGCTGGGTATGACTACGAACTACCTCCAGAACTCATTGCCCAAAACCCAGCAGTTCCTAGAGATAGCTCACGGTTACTTGTGGTTGATTCTCCGACTACAGGCATCGAAACAGCACCCTTGCACCACATTTTTCATGATTTACCTGCACTGCTGCGCTCTGGTGATTTGTTGGTTATGAACAATACAAGAGTCATTCCAGCGCGGCTTTATGGTCATAAATCCACTGGTGGTAAAATCCAGGTGTTGCTGTTGGAAGAACGGCAGTATAACTGTTGGTTAGCTTTGGTTAAGCCAGGAAAAAGCTTCAAACAGGGAGCGAAAATTATTTTTGAAGCCAAGGGAGCGGGGAGAGTAGGGGGAGATGAGGGAGTAGGGGGAGATGAGGGAGTAGGGGGAGATGAGGGAGCAGGGGGAGATGAGGGAGCAGGGGGAGATGAGGGAGCAGGGGGAGATGAGGGAGCAGGGGGAGATGAGGGAGCAGGGAGAGATAGCGAAGTAAATTCTTCCTCATCCTCCTCATCCCCCTCATCCTCCTCATCCCCTTCATCCTCCTCATCCCCCTCATCCCCCTCATCCCCTCATCTCCTTACGGCTATGGTTCTAGAAACAGACGCAGCAACTGGTGGGCGTTTGTTGCAATTTGATGTGCCAGAGGGAAAATCTTTAATGCAACTGTTAGAGGTATTTGGTGAAGTGCCGCTACCACCGTACATCACTACCTCACAAGCTGCTGACGAGCAGTATCAGACAGTTTATGCTAAACAACCAGGAGCGATCGCAGCTCCTACGGCAGGGCTACATTTTACCCCAGAATTATTACAAAAGTTGCGCGATCGCAATATTAATCAGGCTTTTATAACGCTACACGTTGGTGTAGGTACATTTCGCCCTGTGGAAGTGGAGGATGTAACTACCCACCAGATGCATGAAGAATGGATTGAAGTCCCCGCCGCTACAGTAGAGCAAATCCGCGCCACTAAAGCAGCTGGCGGTCGAATTATTGCTGTGGGAACAACGGCAGTACGGGCGTTAGAAGGGGCGGCTCAATCTGGGAATTTACAACCATTTTGCCAGAAAACAGACCTGTTTATTTATCCCGGCTACCAATGGCGGGTGGTAGATGGTTTAATTACCAATTTTCACCTGCCGCGTTCCAGTTTGCTGATGTTGGTAAGTGCGCTAATTGGCAGACAACGGTTATTGAATATATACAACGAAGCGATCGCTTTTGGATATCGCTTTTATTCATTCGGCGATGCAATGCTAATTTTGCCGAAAGCTGTGGGAGTAGGGAGTGGGGAGTAGGGAGTCATGCAATTTTAGATTTTTCCTTCAATCTAAAATCTAAGTTGCGCTCTAAGCGCAGCAAAGGTGCTACTCAAGAGTCTTGTGATAGATTCCACAAGGGTAGCAGCGCTGTATAATCTGGGTTTGGCGCTGTATGAAAAAGGACAGCTTGAGGATGCGATCGCAGCATACCAAAAAGCAATTAATTTAGATAGCAGCAATGCCAACGCTTATTTTAACTTAGCGATCGCCTTGCAACAACAAGGTCAAATAGAGCCTGCGATCGCCAGTTATCGCCAAGCCTTGCAGTTAGATCCTAAAAATGCCACAGCCTACAACAATATGCCAAATTTGCTAGCAATTCATGTCATTTTAGATTTTGAATTTTGGATTGAAGGAAAAATCTAAAATCTAAACTTTTTTAAATCGGCAAACGATTGATATCTTTGTTGCAGCCAATAACTACCATTGCTGATCCGCGCTCTAAACGCTTTGTGGCGTCAGGATTAATTATAAATTTACCATCCTGGCTGACTGCTAGCAAATTTAACCCGTAGCGGTTACGAAGTTGAAGAAGGGCGACGAAGTGCTTGCTACTGCTCGCAAACCAGAGCAACTTCGCGCTTTGATTGA
>NZ_JAIVFR010001122.1 GCF_020829685.1 Nostoc sp. CHAB 5715
GGTAAACCAAATTCAGACAGCCTACCCACAAGATAGACTTTGCCATTCACAAACTATTGATTTACGAAAATTGCAGTTGATGGGTAAAAGAGTGTTAATTGTGGGTGGTGGCTTGACGAGTGGACATTTGGCATTAGGTGCTATTTCTCGTGGTGCCAAGGTGCATTTAATGATTCGGCGACAATTAGCAGAAAAGTTATTTGACGCTGAACCGGGTTGGTTAGGGCCAAAGTATCTGAAAGGCTTTTTTGCTCAATCTGATTGGGGGCAAAGGGTGATGATGATTCAGCAAGCTAGAAATGGTGGTTCTATGACATCGGCGATCGCTACCCAACTACGGCAACAAATGCGTCGTGGTAAAATCAGAATTGATGAAAACTGTCAAGTAGTAAAAGCCGAATGGTTAGGTGAAAATTGGCGCGTCGAATGTAGTGATGGTAGTAAGCACGAGTGCGATTACATTTGGCTTTCGACTGGCACTAAATTCGATGTCACCACTGAACCCTTATTAAAGGACATTTTAGCAGCCTACCCCATTCCCATAGTCAAAGGTTTACCAGTTTTAGATACTTGTCTGCGTTGGCCTGGTTGTGAATTATTTATCATGGGTGGTTTAGCCGCTTTACAAGTAGGGCCAACAGCACGGAATTTATCGGGTGCAAGAATGGCTTGTGAGAAAATCGTCCCAGCGATTGTCAAGCCCAGTGTAGCTCTTTCCCACACGTTCAACAGAGTACAAGCAGGTTGACCAAAAACGCTACCCTACACAAACTTACACAAGAACGGGGAGTGTAAGAATTTTCCTGAATCAGCAACGCCGTTTTTTGAGGAACGTGAATTCCATCGCCCAACTATTTTCCATTGCAAGACTACGCCCTCTATGACCGAGGACAACGACTAAAATATCTCCATTGGGCTGGTACGCGGATGAAAATTGGTAGTCCCTATTGGCAATTGTGGGAACATTATCGCTATCTCCATGAGGGTAAATTCGCCTTTATCCCCAAACTGACTCGCCGTTTATTTCCCTTTGTTACTGCCCGTAGTTAATATTAGGAGTATCCCAATGATTGATGGCATTTATATCCTAGCCAATGATGTTGTCTATGACCAACTAGTTGCCTTGCTCAATAGTATAGAAGCTAATGCTGGTAGGAAAATTCCTATTTGTATACTTCCATATAATCAGCGATTAGACAAGGTAAAGGCAGAGATTGCATCTAGAGATAATGTCAGCTTATTTGAAGACTCTGATTCCATAGCCTATTGGGATAACTTTGCCACCCAGATATGGAAAAATTACCCCAGAGCACAAAAAACTTGGCGAGAGTGGGGCTTTCCAGAACTCTATGAGCTACCAATGCACCGCAAATTTTGTGCTGTGGATGGCCCCTTTGATAGATTTATTTATTTTGATGCAGATACCTTGTTAATGAGGTCGATAAATTATGTATATGAAAAATTAAATACTTATGATTGGGTAGTCAATGATTTTCAATATAAATCTGACTTAAAATTTATTTTTGATGGCTCCCCAGAGCAGATGCAGCAAATTTTCAACTCAGAAAACTTGCAGGATAAAGTATTTTGCGCTGGTTGGTTTGCCACTAAGAAAAATATTTTTTCTACAGCTTTAAGAGCCGATTTACTCAACAAATTAACAGCGGGTGAAGCAGATGTTATGGCCTTTTTAGCCCCTGACCAATCTTTATTTAACTATATAGTGTTGAGAAGTGGAATTTCCTATTATAACTTTGCCTGCTATGACTGCGAACAGGCAACTGGAAACCACTGGAGTTCTCAATTTGATGTGGTAGATAATATCCTTTACGACCAAGGACGGCAGCTGACATATCTGCACTATATGAGTATAAGTTCATCAAAATTTACTCAACTTTGCGCTGGTGAAGATGTTAATATTCCATATCGAGATGTGTTTTTGCATTATAGGTATTTAAAGTCGCCAGAACAAAGACCCAAAAGCTTTAAGCGTCAGAGTCCGCTAATGCGTTTGCAAAAGACTACTACAAGTTTTTTCAATCAAAAAGTCAACAATATTAAGCTTAATTATCGTAATTTTAAGGATAGAATTACTAAATAATTAAATAAAAGCGATTAGCGGTTAGCGAGCTTGCGATTAGTTTTAAACAAGCCGCCCAATATGAGCGGGGTATTAACCTCCCCAAGATTAATTTTTCGCCCACGAGGGGCGAGGCATGTACCGGGTTAAT
>NZ_JAIVFR010001123.1 GCF_020829685.1 Nostoc sp. CHAB 5715
TGGTAGATTCCCTAATTGTTGGAAATAAAAGTGAATTCAACCCCAAAAGATTAGACTAATAAAAATTTTCTGGACTAGACTTTTCAAAATTACCAGTAATATGAGTTACATCTGCGGAATGCAGGTTGTAAAATTTATCGTCTTTGTAGGCAACGAAATCAAAAGGTAAATGCTCACAAACAACTGGCGTGAGGACTAAATACCCTTTAAGCGTTAGATCAGCGATCGCTTTTGTAGCAGCAATATCGCCTTTGTTCTTAGTATGATGCAGCAATAACGAACCCTCAATCGAGGAAATCATCATATCACCTTACAGTGCTTGAGGGTTCATATCGAGTTAAAACGAGCGCGGCAGGGTTCGAACCTGCGACCGATTGCTTAGAAGGCAATTGCTCTATCCACTGAGCTACGCGCCCAAGATAAATTAATGGCTCCCCAAGGAGTCATCTACACTATTATATCGTCTTCATCTACCAAGAAGCAATGGAAAATTGCAGATTTACCACTAGCAAGGCTAAGATGCTAGTCGCTAGTTAGTTAATCTACACCGAAAACGAAACAGATGGAGTATTGGTTTAGATATATTGAGTTGTCAAGGGGTTATTTGCCTGTTAACGCCACCGTCCTCTGGGCGGCTACCTTCGGGAAAGAACTGGCGAGCTAGGCCGATTCCCACAGTACGCTAGGTAATTTCAGCCTTGGCGATGCTGCCAAATGCCATTATATATTCCATATTAAGAGTGCCCTGTGAGGAGTTATTTGCTAGTGCCATGTTTATTCTCAAACGGCAGGATGTTGAAATATCAAGCATTCAGCACCCAAAAAAGGATCAGCAGGTGCCGATCCTCAGTTATCAAGGGCAAACTTTTCGCTTGATTAGTGTCTTCAAAGCTAGTCAAGAAGAAGAAGCTAGAGCCTTATGGAGAGAATTAACGGATAACCGAGGTAAAGCCTGTGTTTTACTGGAAGAACCCGAACGCTTTAGTGTTTGGGGTAAAATCCGTTTAGAGCAACTGGATAGTGATACAGGTGGTCATGGCAAAACGGCGATTTTAATCCAAGCCAGTATTTTGCTGTTGCAGGGTGTTTCTATCGACATTGAAGAGTTTTTAGGTGCTAGACAAGCTGCATTATTTGAAAAAGATATTGCGGAGGTGTTCAAGCAGAAGCAATTTCCCCAAGCATCTTCCCTAGAAGCAGTTAAATATTTGGTATCTACTAATCCGTTACCGACAGCCAAAATACCTGATTGGCAAGAAAATCATGTAGTTATCTTGTTACAAGAACTCCATCGATTAGGAAAGGGCTATTTTGGCAACGCTAATTTTACCAAACAAGTGGTTTATAAGCTAGAAGATATGCCAGAAGCCGAGCGATCGCTGTTTATCACTTGGCTAAATCAATCGCCACTGGGTAAACTATGGCAGTAACAAAATTCCTGCCACTGGCACTTGCTTTTGGTGTTTGATTGTGCATTACTTAGCAAACACACTGCTAGATATACAGTCCTTTAACTCTAAATACTGCCAGAGAGCATCTACATAGTCAAGTCTTATGAATAACTCTTACGAGAATTCGTTCTTTTCTAAATCCATTTTCACCACTCAGAACATTGTCTTAGCTAATATTGGCTGGGCCGTACTGGCACTGCTATACTTTTTGTTATTTAGTGCCAAAGTTCCCGGAGCGGATGGCATAGAAAGCCGCGCCGAGTGGTATGTGATTGGCACAAATATTTTTGAAGCTTTAGCTTATTTGGCTGCCAGTATCTTATGCTTGAGGAACTGGCTGAGTCCGCAAATCGTCAGTGGTCGAAATGTTTGGCTTTTGATTGGCTTAGGTATGCTTTCCTATTTCGTTGGGGGGATAATTTTCGGCTATACCGAAATAGTTTTAAAAGATGAACCGGATGTGTCTGTAGGCGATATATTTTTTGTACTTAGTTATCTATTACTTGGCGCAGGCATGATTTTAGCTGTGGCTTCCAGGCGAATCAATCTGGAAAAATGGCAGTGGTTAATTGTGTTAGCAATTGCTGTATTCGGTAGTTTGTTAGCATGGTGGATTTCTATGCAACAAGAAAAACCCTCAGAACTGCTAATTGCTATTTTGAATTGGCTTTACGTAGTTAGCGATGTGATTCTGTTAATTATTGCTACCACTCTGCTTTTAGCCTTTTGGGGGGGAAGAGTTTCCCAGTCTTGGCGAATGATTGCAGCCGCCGCCT
>NZ_JAIVFR010001124.1 GCF_020829685.1 Nostoc sp. CHAB 5715
AATGATTCCCTTGGGGTCTTGCACAATGAAGTTGAATGCGACTGCTGAAATGATTCCGGTAACTTGGGAGGAATTTGGCAAAATTCATCCATTTGCCCCTGCGTCGCAAACTCAGGGTTATCAAATGCTATTTAAGCAACTTGAGAAATGGTTAGCTGAAATTACCGGGTTTGCCGGAATTTCTCTGCAACCAAATGCTGGTTCTCAGGGTGAATACGCTGGGCTTTTAGTGATTCGTCAATATCACAAAAATCGTGGTGAAGCACACCGCAACGTCTGTTTGATTCCCACCTCGGCACACGGGACAAATCCTGCAAGTGCGGTGATGTGCGGGATGAAGGTGGTGGCGGTTGCCTGTGATTCACAAGGTAATATTGACGTTGATGACCTGAAGGCTAAGGCAGAAAAACACAGCAATGAACTAGCTGCCTTAATGGTGACATATCCCTCGACTCATGGTGTTTTTGAGGAGCCAATTCAGGAAATCTGCGCTGTTGTCCACAGTCACGGTGGACAAGTTTACATGGATGGGGCAAATATGAACGCCCAAGTGGGAATTTGCCGTCCTGGAGATATTGGCGCGGATGTCTGCCATTTAAACTTGCATAAAACCTTCTGTATTCCTCATGGTGGCGGTGGCCCTGGTATGGGGCCTATTGGGGTAGCGTCTCATCTTGTGCCTTTTCTCCCCGGACATCCTGTGGTACGGACTGGGCTTGCCGTGAGCGTAGCCGAACGGGACTGGGGACACAACGACTTGCTCAGTGCATCGCTGGGGACTAAGAAGGAAGAAATTCCCAATACCCAATCCCTAATCTCCAGTACCCAACATATTGGTGCTGTGGCGGCTGCGCCTTGGGGTAGTGCTAGTATTTTGGTGATTTCTTGGATGTACATCGCCATGATGGGTGCAGATGGTTTAACTGAAGCAACTAAGGTGGCGATTCTCAATGCTAACTACATTGCTAAGAGACTGGAATCTTACTATCCGGTTTTGTACCAGGGGAAAAATGGTCTAGTTGCCCATGAATGTATTTTAGATTTACGATCGCTCAAAAAATCAGCTGCGATCGAAATCGATGATGTTGCCAAGCGTCTCATGGATTACGGTTTCCATGCGCCGACTGTCTCTTGGCCTGTAGGGGGTACAATCATGGTGGAACCTACAGAAAGTGAATCTAAACAAGAGTTAGATCGTTTCTGTGATGCTTTGATTTCTATTCGCCAAGAAATCGCCGAAATAGAATCAGGTAAGGTGGATGCTCAAGATAATGTTTTAAAGAACGCACCCCACACTGCCGAAAGTCTCATCACCGACGAATGGCATCATCCTTATTCTCGTGAACAAGCTGCCTATCCTGCACCTTGGACTCGTGAATATAAATTCTGGCCTGCTGTTGGCCGCATTGATGCAGCCTTTGGTGATAGAAATTTTGTTTGTTCTTGTCTGCCAATGGATGCTTATTAAACAATTCGCAATTCGCAATTCGCAATTCGCAATTACGTTTTGTAACGGGGATTTTAATTAGGCATCAAAACGTGCTGCCTGTCTTGCTGGGGAATTATCGCTCTTCCATCACTCTAAGCAGAGGAAAATAAGAAATCCTCAGAATATAAGGTGTCTGGAATAGCGCCTCGCATTCGATTCATCAATGCAATTAGTGTGAGAAACCCAATCGATAAATGCGAAACTGGAAAGACTCTCAGCCAAGGTTTTAGTAGATTAAAGAATATGAAAGGTTGAATGACTAAGCGTAAATTGTTGAGTAAATTCTTCCACCCCGAACCCTCGTCCCACCAATCATGTTCCCTGAATTTTGCCACAACTGGCTCTGTGGGTTTATTTACCCCTTGTTCTAGTTGATTGTTAAAAACTTGAGAGTGAAGACTTACCATAAGATAAGCACTCATGACGATTTCCCACCATTTCTGTATTTGGGAATAATCAGTCACTCGATTCAGCAGCCCAACCCAATTCATTTTTACTTTGTTTTAAGTAAGTCGGCGTGAAAAAACCAAACTATGTAAAGATAAATAAATACGGACAATGTATCTACCGAGGTGACTAAGAGATGGGCGCGTAGTTTTTGGGTGTTTTTGACAAAGCTGTTAGCTATTAGCTATTAGCTATTAACCCGGTACATGCCTCGCCCCTCGTGGGCGAAAAATTAATCTTGGGGAGGTTAATACCCCGCTGTTAGCTGTTAGCGGTTAGCTGTTAGC